>CALGYB010000088.1 GCA_937935075.1 uncultured Roseiflexus sp.
CGGCTCAGCGCACCGCGCTCGACCATGATCTGCGCGCGCTGGTGCGTGAAATCAAAGGGCGCGCGCCTGCGCACTACGACCGGCTCAGCGCACCGCCGCGCGCGGCGATCGTTGACGCGCGCACGATGCAATCGCTCCCCCCTGCCCCCCCCCGCAGGGGGGGAAAGGGAGGGGGAAAGAGGGGGGGGGCGCAGCGCGCGCCGGCTATGACGGGCATAAACGCCCCCCCTTTCCCCCCCCCCGCATGCGGGGGGGCAGGGGGGGCGGCAAGGGCCACGTGGCTGAAGCGGTTCATTACCGTTATGCTCGAAAGTACATAACAGGCTCTAGATGACGGCGATTCGATATTTTGCCGATGATGCGGTACCATGTTTTTTATCATCTTCCGCTGCCGGACATGTCGTTGAATGCCAGAGGAATGACCGATGACCACGTCTGTAAGTGAAACCCTTCCCCACTGGGATATGACCATTGTCTACCCTTCGCTCGACTCACCGGAGTTCAACCGCGATCTGACTGCGGTACGCCAGGGGTTCGACGATGTCGCCGCGCTGTTTGATCGCCTGGGCATTGATCGCCGTGACGACCAGGCGACGGATGACGCTGCTATTGCAGCGTTCGATACCGTTATCACATCGTTGAATGATCTGCTGGAACGCTTTGCTACGCTGCATGCCTATGTCTACGGTTTTGTTGCGACTGACTCGCGCAACGAGCAGGCGCAGGCGACGCTCAGCCTGTTGATGCAGGACAATGTCAAACTGACAAAACTGTTGAAACGATTAACGGCATGGATTGGCGGACTGGATATCGAGACGCTGATCCGGCGTTCGACCGTTGCACGCGACCATGCCTACATGGTGCGACGTGCCGCCGAAGAAGCCCGTCACCTGATGTCGCCGGCGGAAGAAGAACTTGCAGCAGAACTCGATCTGTCGGGCGGGATTGCCTGGGCGCGCCTGTACCAGAATCTGACGTCGCAAATTATGGTCCCGATTGAGCGTGATGGGCAGGTGATCGAACTGCCGATGAGCCAGGTGCGCAATCTGGCGCGCGACCCGGATCGCGAGGTGCGGCGACGCGCGCACGAAGCCGAACTTGCCGCCTGGGAACGCGCAGCCCTGCCGATTGCAACGGCGCTCAACAGCATCAAAGGGCAGGTCCTGGCGCTTGGTCATCGCCGGCGCTGGGCATCCCCCCTGGACGCCTCACTGTTCGACAATGGCATCGACCGCGCCACGCTCGATGCGATGATGACCGCCGCGCGCGAGTTCTTCCCCGATTTTCAGCGGTATCTGTGCGCTAAAGCGCGGTTGCTCGGCGTTGAACGTCTCGCCTGGTATGATCTCTTCGCGCCGGTTGGCAGCGGTGGGCGAAGCTGGCAGTTCAGCGACGCCGAGGCATTTATCGTCACCCAATTTGCGCGCTACTCACCGCGCCTGGGTGCGTTTGCCGCACGAGCGTTCCGCGAACACTGGATCGACGCCGAACCACGCGCCGGAAAGGTTGGCGGCGCCTTCTGCATGTCGCTGCGGCGCGATGAGTCACGCATCCTGGTGAACCACGACGCCACGGCGGATAGCATGTTCACGCTGGCGCACGAACTCGGGCACGGCTACCACAACCTGAACTTGGCGCAGCATCCAATGCTTAACCGCGATACCCCGATGACACTGGCGGAAACGGCGAGCATCTTTTGCGAGACGATTGTGCGCAATGCAGCCCTGCAGGACGCAAGCCGCGATGAGACGCTCGAAATTCTCGAGGCGTTTCTCAGCGGCGCCTGTCAGGTGGTTGTTGATATCACGTCGCGCTTCTTGTTTGAAACGGCGCTCTTCGAGCAGCGCGCAGCACGCGATCTTTCGGTGTCGGAACTGTGCGCCTTGATGACCGATGCGCAAAAACAGACGTATGGCGACGTGATCGACGAGCAGACGCTGCACCCCTTCATGTGGGCGGTCAAGGGACACTACTACAGCAGCGGGTTTTCCTACTACAATTATCCCTACATGTTCGGACTGCTGTTTGGTTTGGGGTTGTATGCCGAGTACCAGCGCGCCCCCGCAGCGTTTCAGGCGCGTTACGACGACCTGCTGGCTTCGACCGGGCTGGCAAGCCCCATCGAACTGGCGGCGCAGTTGGGGTTCAATCTGCGCGCGCCGGCGTTCTGGCGCGCTAGCCTCGAAGTTATCCGGAACGATATTGACCGCTTCGAGGCGCTGGTGGACGCGGCATGAACCCGGAATCATTCCTGACCGGCACGCTTCGCGCTCTGCCGCACGGCGCCGCTGTGACGCGCATCCTCGCCGCTGCCGTCGCCGCCGTTGAGCCGGGCGCCGCCGTGCGTCGCTGCTTGCGGCGCACTGGCGAATGCCTCCACATCGGCGATGCGATGTACGATCTGCGCACGTTCGACCGCATCTGGATCGTTGGGGCGGGCAAAGCAGGTGCGCCGATGGCTGCCGCTGTCGCCGACATCCTTGGCGAGCGACTGACCGGCGGCGTGGTCGTCGTCAAGGAAGGCCATATCGCCGCCGAACACATGGCGGCATTACGTCCGCGCGTCGAGGTGCTCGAAGCCGGGCATCCAATTCCCGACGCGCGCGGGGTCGCCGCCGGCGAACAGATTGCCGATCTGCTGCATCACACCGGCGAACGCGACCTGGTGCTGGCGCTGATTTCCGGCGGCGGATCGGCGCTGCTCACGCGCCCTGCACCGGGGATCACGCTCGATGACCTGCAACGCCTGACCACATTGTTGCTGGCATGCGGCGCATCGATCAATGAGATCAACACGCTGCGCCGCCATCTCGACATCCTGAAAGGCGGCGGGCTTGCGCACCTGGCAGCGCCGTCCCCCGTCGCCACCCTCATTCTATCCGATGTTGTCGGCGATCCGCTCGACGTGATCGCTTCCGGTCCCACCGTCGCCGATCCGACCACGTTCGCTGATGCACTTAGCGTGCTCGAACGGTACGGTGTAACCGATCAGGCGCCGGCTGCCATTCTGGATCGATTGCAGCGCGGTACGCGCGGCGAGATCGCCGAAACGCCAAAGCCAGGCGATCCGGCGCTGGCGCGGGTCCACAACCTGATCATCGGCAGCAACCGCCTGGCAGTCGAAGCGGCGCTGACAACCGCGCGCAACGAAGGGTTCAACACTCTGCTGTTGACAACCTTCCTGCAGGGCGAAGCGCGAGTCGTCGGGCGTGTGCTGGCTGCCATCGCCCGCGAGATTGCGGTCAGCAATCAGCCAATCCCACGCCCGGCATGCGTGATCGCTGGCGGTGAAACAACCGTCACGCTACGGGGCGACGGTCGTGGCGGGCGCAATCAGGAACTGGCGCTCGCCGCAGCCGCCGATCTTGCCGGTGCGCCGGGCGCGCTCCTCGTTGCGCTGGCGACCGACGGCGGCGATGGACCAACCGACGCCGCCGGCGCGGTGGTCAGCAATGCGACGATCCCGCGCGCGGCGGCGCTGGGAATCGATGCAACCGCAGCGCTGGCGCGCAATGACAGTTATCCGTTCTTCGCGGCGCTGGATGATCTCCTGCGACCGGGTCCCACGCAGACCAACGTCAATGATCTGGCGCTTATCGTGGTGGTGTAGCCGGTGGCGGGCGCTGCGCTGCATTCTGCCATACCGACGTGATCGCTTGCCAGTGATCGTCGCTCATCAGCCGGACCGGAGTAATCCAGGCATGCGGCAGGTTGCCCTCCTGCCCGGCGATCATGGCGCGTTGCAGGTCTGTGGCGCGCACCACGACGCCACGATCGGCCCACAAGCCGTATGAAATGATGATCCGGTTTGCGCCATAGCGCTGGACATACCGCGCAATGTCGCGGGTGTACTCCGGCGATGCCCCATTCAGACCGAAGTAATTCCAGAGCACCAGACGATCGGCGTGCTGCAAAAGCAGTGCATAATCGTGTCCGCTGCGCCGTCCCTCGTTCTGTGGCGCATCCCAATCAATCCGCACATCGACGAAGAGTTGCTTCCCGTGGGTATGCGCAACGCGCGCCGCGCGTTCGACGAAGCGGGCAACCATTGCCGAACGCCACGCACCAATGGTGGGGTGGTCGACGTCGATCAAACCACGCGAGGTGCGGGGCCAGTCGCGCCAACCGCTGTGCGCCCGGTACAACGCCAGATCGTCGGCGCCATACCCCTCCTGATAGTAGAACAACTCGGTCAGCGAGATGGAATCCACGTCGTAGTGACGGGCAATATAGTCGATCATGGCAATCAGCTCGTTACCGAAGGCGCCATTGACGAGGGCGTGCGTGCTTGCCTGGTATGGAACAGGGCGACCGGCGGCGTCGAGCGCGCGTTGCGAAGGCCGTGCTTGCAGATAACGCGGCGCAAAGACATCGACAATCGCCGAAATGTGCGCCCAGCGACCAAAGCGCAGTGTCGCATCCGCCAGCAAATCGCGTTCACGCTCACGCACCCCGGCAGACCAGCGTTCCTCTCTGCCGCTCCAGCGAAAGCCGGTCCAATCGATGCGCCCGGCGCTGAGACCGACCATATTGACGCCAGCATGCTGCATCCGCCGTTCGAGTCGGTTCAGTTCTGCTGATGATTGCGCCAGATCGGAGAGATCGAGACTGATCGCACGGGTCGGCGATGTCGCTGATGCGGGCAACGAGACCGTGATCGGTGATGGTTCAATGGTGTCGGAACATGCTAATGCCTCTGGCAGCCAGGGTGCGAGCGGCATGGTTGTCAGGACCAGTGCAATCAAAAGAGATCTCATATCCTGCTCCGGTAGCGTCGCACCCTCTCGATAACCATGCTCAGCGCTTTGCTCGCCTGCGACGAACCATGCAGCGCCAGATGCCGGGCATATGCCATCCAAACCTCCAGTCTCATTGATCGAAGCGCCATTGTGTGTGCTCCCGACAGCGGTTCGAGACGTTGCGTCATCCTGCTGCCGGGTGCAGCAGCGATTGGTCTGCCGATGCCGACGCGCTCAAGTTTGTTCCAGCGCTGCTCGGCGCGGCGCAGTTCGAGATAGATCGCGCGCATCATGGCGAGGCTGAGCAGGAACGAATAGGGCAACCAGAAAATGACCGCGTACAGGTAGTGCGCATGATGCCAGGCGCGGTCGAGCACGAGCGCA
This sequence comes from uncultured Roseiflexus sp., assembly GCA_937935075.1. Lineage (GTDB taxonomy): Bacteria > Chloroflexota > Chloroflexia > Chloroflexales > Roseiflexaceae > Roseiflexus. The sequence goes on from CALGYB010000088.1 coordinate 5,124, forward strand.
AACAAAGCGATGGCGAACGTCTGGAACAACCCGACCCAGACCAGGATGCCGAGCGGCGTCCATCCGACCGGAGCAGCGCCGCTCAGCAGGAGCGCAAGCAGCGATGCCAGCGCACTCAACTGAAGAGTGGGAACCACGACCATATTGAAGAAATTGAGCGCCAGAAACGGACCGATCGGACCAAAACGCGGGTTGCCGATCATATCACGGTGTAGCCAGGCCGTTTGCAAAAAGCCGCGCGCCCAACGCACACGCTGCTTCCACAAACCGCGTATCGTGGAGGGAACTTCTGCCAGCACCAGCGCATCTGGCGCAAACTGCACGTCGTATCCGGCGCGATGCATTCGCCAGGTCAGTTCGAGGTCTTCGCCAAGCAACCCATGGCGAAACCCGCCGGTTCTCACGAGTGCGCTGCGACGGAATGCGCCGATGTTGCCCGATACAATCGGCAGACACCCAATGAGCGCCAACGCCCGACGCACAAAGCCGGCGCCGACATGGGTTTGAATGGCTGCCAGATGCGTTTGCGGACGATCCAGATTAACCGGTGCGTCGCTGCCGCATACCGCGCCGACGTAGGGGCTATCGAACGCGCGCAGCATCGCGGGAATGGTATCTTCGGTAAAAATGCCATCGGCATCAACGCAGAAGACAAACTCGCCACGTGCGTGCGCAAGACCGGCGTTCAGCGCCGACGCCTTGCCGCCGTTGGGCTTGTCCACAATGATGACATTCTTCCGATTGCTGAAACGCCGCATGTGCGCCAGCGTATCGTCGGTGGAACCATCATTCACCAGAATGATCTCTTTGTTTGGGTAAGAGCAAGCCAGGATGGACTCGACGCAGGCAATGATAACGCGCCCTTCGTTGTAAGCGGGCACAACAACCGAAACCAGCGGCGTCGTTTCGTCCGGTTGCGGCCGCCGGCGCAACCGCCGCAGTTCGAACACCAACGAGAGCGGAATGTAGCACAGATTCAGCAGCCCACTCCACAAAAGCGGGATGCTCAGGATAATGAACACCAGACTCAGAATGTCTATCATCATACTCCTCATCCCCATGCCCTGTTTCGCCCTCTCCCCTGACTCTCTCCCGCACTGCGGGAGAGGGGATTTTCGGGCAAGGCGGCGCCCCTTGCGGTGAGCCTGCCGAACCGCGCCTGCACCGGCGTCCCAATGCCGAAAGTGAGCGATGCAACAAACGGGCGTGCCAGAACAATCTCCCCTTGAGAGAACCCTGCCCCCTGGCGTCAGGGAAAGGCGGGCAGAGTCACGCTCTTCCTTGCGGTAAACCGATCTCCTCGAGCAATGCGCTCAGGACTTCTGGCGCATACGCGCTATTGGCGCCAAAACGTGCATTGATCTCCAGCACCACAGGCGTGCCATCGTCGCGACGGCGAATATCGATGTCGAGCGCGCCGAAGAGACCCAGCGCACGAGCCGCAGCACATGCGAGCGCTGCTACATCAGGTGCGTCTTCATGAACGACGCTCACCGCATTGCCGACCACACCCTGCTTGAGCGCAGTCTTGCGCAACGGCACAACAATGTCGGGACCGCTGCGACGGATGTACACATTTGGTGCATACTCCGCCCCCGGAATGAACTCCTGAAGGATGACGTGACCATCGAGCGCACGCAGCGCATCGAAGTCGGTCTCTTGATACAAGAGTACATTGCGTCCGCCGCGTCCAACACGCGGTTTGGCGAGGCAGGGCCAGCCAATCGTCTGCGCGACGTGTTCGGCGCTCTGGATGTGCGCTGGCAACATGGCGCGGGGGACGGCAATCCCGCACTCGGCGAGACGCTGCCAGGTCAGCCATTTATCGTTCGCCAGCATCACCCCCTCACACGGCGCCAGCGCCATCGGGGCGGGCCAATCCTTTTCGCGCGCCAGGATGGGCAATTCCTCGCTGACCGTCGGGATGACCAGTGCAGCGCCGCTTTCCATCGTTACCGCGCGCAAAGTTGCGACGAATGCCGGATCACTGGCGGCTGGCACGCGATACACCATCACACCGGGTAGGTCGATGGACCGCATATCTGTGCCAGCGACCCGATAGCCGCGCTCGATCAACTGGCGCGCCAGGCTTTGCCCGGCAGGACCGCCAACACCCGTGACCAGTATGGTTATCATCATATATCTCCCAGTGCCGACGCAAGCGCTCGAACGACCTCGAACCCTTCAGCGTAGCGCGTTTTGGCTTGTCCGCCACGGAACACGGCAATCCCACGCACCCGTTCCGGGCTGACATACGGCTTGCCGCGCTGATCGGCGTGGGTGCGAATACTCTCGATCTTCACATCGAGATACCCATCGACATCGACGAAGAACGTCGGCTGGAAATCGCGCGTGACCGACGGGCTTTCGTAGCACAGGATGGCGCTGTGGTTCCGCGCAGCGCGAAGCGTCGCCTGATGAACGGCGAGGTGATCCTGATGCTGGTCGTGCGCCGAGTGGGTCGGAATGATGTCAGGTTTATAATCTCGAATGCGCGATTCGATGGCGCGCGTAATTTCATTGACCTGTTCCGCCAGTGCGGTATCGTTGAAATTGAGCACTTCCACTCCATTGACATCGAGAAAGGAGGCGCCGTGATGCGCTTCGTACAGGCGCGTCGCCGGATCGCCGCCTGCCTCGCCGCATGTCAGTACCACCGCATAGACATCGTGACCGGCATCGCGCAGCTTTGCCAGCGTCGCGCCACAGGCGATCTCCAGGTCATCGGGATGGGCGCCGATTGCCAGAATGCGGCGTGGACGCGGACTGCGTTCGGCAACCAGTTTGACGCTGACCAGAAACAGCAGAACGATACTCAACGCAATCAGCGCAGGCGAATGGAGCGCGACATACAACGGATCGGACGGAGAGAGGGCATTCCCGAACAAGATGCTGTCAACGGCATAGTATGCGTGGATGAGCGCCACGGTGCTGCTTACGATAAGAATCGCCCGATAGGCGATGGTCGCATTCCGGGACAGTGTTCGCGCCAGTTTTCGGCGGCGCATAATGACGAACCCTGTCAGGAAAGCAAACGCAAGTGCTGCTGCTGCGTGACCAATCACCTCGATGAAAACCATTGATACTCCTCCTCTGCTTACAGGTGTTGTGTCGCTGATATTCGATCCAGAAACACAGAAATTGGCAGAATGTTACGGGTGAACGTGGGCGTGTTTCGACGACGTGCATATCAACAGAGGCGGGAACAGAGAAGAAAATACCGTGGAGCGCTGCTGGCATTTCAGGGAGGGGTGTTGCGGCGCAATGAGGACTGCGCAGGCGGTGCGGGTCGAAGTCTCGAAAACTGCCACGAACGGCTTGCTCGCTCGCCGGGAGCAGCGTCGAGGACGCAAGACTGCAAGAGTCCATCCTTTGGACGTTTTATAGATGTGTACCGTTCTATATCACGGTCAAGGAATCATGCTCACAAGCAAGGTTGTGCCATGAAATCATACTGGCATCTGCTGCTGATCGGCACTGGAGTCGTCCTGATCGTGATAAGTGGCGTATATAATGTCATTTTCGCCGGGATTCCCTATCAGGACCCGCCGCCGGAACTGGCAGCGCGCTATGCGTTCCACTCGTCAATCGCCAATGCCATCTTTTTGCTGGGGGGTGCATTCTTCCTGGCAGGAGCGATCGCCGGCATCGTGTCATTCGCGCTCCGCAGGCGCAGATGATCGCCATCCGTCATGGAGCAGCCCCATCAGCGTGCTCATAAACCGGAGATTGTGGATCGTCGCCAGGCGATAGAAGAGGGTTTCGCCGATGGCTTGCAGATGGTGCAGATAGCCGAGGGAATAGCGGGAGCAGGTGTAACAATCGCAGCCGGGGGAGATTGGCGCATCGGCTTTGATATGCCGGTCATCCTCGACGTACACGTAGTGAAACCAGCGGTCATCCAGGCGAAACCCCGGATCGCGCGGATCGGCGGTGAAGGCGTAGAGTCGCCCGTTGCGCGCGTCGCGTGTCGGCAGAGCGCTGTCGAAGAGGCGGTACCCCATGCGCGCGCACGTCGCCACATACTCCGGGTGACCGATGCCGAGCGCGTGGAGCGGAAGATGCAACGGGATAAGTTCACGGGTGAGCGCCAGCATATCGGTCAGCAGGCGCCCCTGTGCGTCGAGGGGCCACCCGCCGTAGCCGTATCCGTCGAACCCGATCTCGAGCAGCGCCTCGGCGCATTCGCGTCGCAGTTCAGGAATGCCGCCCCCTTGCACCACGGCGAAGAGCAGCGGTCGTTGGTCGCCAAGACGACGCATTGCCAGTTGGCGCTCGAACTCCTGTTTGCACCGCAACGCCCAACGGATAGTCCGCCGCACCGAGGTGCGTTGCTCGATCGGCGAGTCATCAACGTGGGTACAATCGTCGAGGCAGACCACAATATCGGCGCCATACGCCAGTTGCAGTTGAATACACTTCTCCGGCGTCAACTGAAACTTGCGCCCGGCGCCTTCCGGCTGAAACACGATCCCCTGGTCGGTGATGCGCCCCTGTTTCGGGTTCTGGCGGATCATCGAGTACGCCTGAAACCCGCCCGAATCGGTCATGATCGGACCGTTCCAGCCGGTCATTGCGTGCAGCCCGCCGAGCGCCTGAATGGTCGACGAACCCGGTTTCTGCATGAGGTGGAACGTATTCATTACCAGCGCACGTATCCCGGCAGTGCGCACATCGCCGGCATCGGCGGCGCGCACCGTGCCGAAGGTGGCATCCGGCAGAAAGGCGGGCAGTGGTACGATCCCGTGACGGGTGGCTAATGTATCAGGAAGTGCGGGCATACGCGGCAGTATACCATGGGTGTGTGAATGGCAGGCGTCAGTGTGAGTGAAGCACTGCGGTCTTCCTGCACAGAGAGCCTATCCGAAACATCGCTGACTGAAGTGCGACCGGGTAGGCGAAGGCATTGCCTTCGCCTACCCAACAACGATCACAGGAACGCGCTCAGCGTGCAACTTTTCGTACCCCCTCAACGTCATTTTGACAGTAAAAATCAGCTTCTATCAGGAAGAGGTCTCCGATGAATCGTCCCTGGCAGCGTCGTCTGATAGCGTTTGGCGCCGTGGCGCTTGGCGTCATCTACCTGATCAATCCGACTGCTGGCGTCCTTGAGCTGATTCCCGATGCTCTGCCGGTTGTCGGCAACCTCGACGAGGCAGCGGCGACCGCGCTGGTCATCTGGGGCATCCAGGCGTGGCGCCAGGCTGCCTCAACCCTGCCGGCTTTGCCGTCCCGCAGCAATGGAAAGGCGGAACACGCGACAGGTCAGCACCGGTAAGCGGCTGCCTGGATGGGCATCTTGCGCCAGGGTGCACAGGTTCAAAGAGAAACGTCTCCCGCTCTTCGCGCCTCTGCGCCGTTGTATGCCGAGCAAACCCGCACACAAAGGCGCAAAGGGCCAATGTTTGCCGTCTCCGCGCCTTTGTGGGTGAAGCGGCATGCTCATACTAACTTACGGTCCGTCAGACAAGATGTTCGCGCGTGTTGGGCAGGGCGCAACGGTCAACGCACACCGGCAGGCATGTCGTGGAACGCAGACTGCGCGCTGGCATCAGCAGCCCCGGCGGGGCTTCCACTTGCGGTGAGCATGGTCGAACCGCGTGCTCAGCGCGGGCTTTCGCCCGCAGCGTCCCGGCGGTATGGTACGAATGCCCGCGCATTAGTATTACACGCCTACTGCCGCCAGTATCAACGGGAGAATCTCAAGATCCGCCTGTGCGACGAGTTCATCGTACTCGCGCCCTTTTGCGGGCGTCAGATGGCGCTGCACCGCCTCGCGCGTCAGCAGCGGCAACACCGGTTGACCGGAGTCGTCGTTTGCTTCGAGCACGAATGCTCCGGTACGCGCCTCGTTCCAGCCGCTCTCCTGCAACAGCGCACCGAGATCGGCAACCATGTCCGGATTCGTCAACAGCAATGATCCGGGCGGGTCACACTGCCGTGCCATCCAATTGCGCATATCAGCCGACCACGGAACCCAGGCGGTTGTCGCCGTTACGACTAGCGCCCATCCTCCACGGCGCACCACACGCCGCAGTTCGCGCAGCGCCGCGCGCTGATCGCGCAGCAACCCCAGCGTGGCGATGCACACAGCCGCGCCGCAGCACGCCGAGCGCAGCGGCAGCGCGTGCGCATCAGCGGCGATAGCCAGCAATTCACCGCACGCCGCCGCTTCCCGTAATGCCGCTACATCGCAATCCAGACCAATAAGCGGCGCGGCTAAGAGCCTATCCGAAAAGTCGCTGACTGAAGTGCGACCGGGCAGGCGAAGGCACTGCCTTCGCCTGCCCGGCGAACTTTTCCGGCTAGACTCTAAATCGAGCGTCGTGCGCAGGAATGACGCTTTGGCGCCCGTGCCGCATCCCACATCAAGCAGAGGACCATCAGGATGCGGAAGGGTAGCCAGGATGGCGGCAAGAACCGGCATCAGCGGTTCGTGTAATCCTGCAACATCGCGCATAATGAACTGATTGCGTATACGCCGTCGCTATAATGAGGAACGACGCCTGAGCCTGTCACATCGTGCACGACGGATCGCCGATGATACAGGCTCTTCGACAGGAAACGCCGCTATGGACTTTCTCGAACTGATACGTCTCAACCTGCTCTCGCCAATGGCGCTGGCATTCCTGCTTGGAATCGTTGCGACCCTGGTGCGAAGCGATCTCAACTTCCCCGACGCATTGTACACGGCTCTCTCGATCTACCTGCTGCTGGCGATTGGGTTGAAAGGCGGCGCAGAACTCTCAGCCACACCACTGGCGCAGTTATGGGCGCCGATCCTGGTGACGCTCCTCTTTGGCGCTGCCATTCCGGTCTGGTGCTATGCCATCCTGCGCAAACTGGGGAAATTCGACGTCGCCGACTCGGCCGCCATTGCCGCGCACTACGGCTCGGTATCAGCAGTCACATTCAGCGCCAGTCTGACGTTTCTGGAAAGCATTCCAATGCCGTATGAAGGGTTTGTGCCGGCGCTGGTGGCTGTGATGGAAATCCCGGGCATTATTGTCGCACTGGTTATTGCGCGGATGCGAATTGGACAGGTCGGATCATGGCGCAGTGTGCTGCATGAAGTGTTGACCGGCAAGAGCATCCTGTTGCTGTTCGGCGGCCTGGTAATCGGTGCAGCGGCAGGCAAGGAAGGATTTGCGCAGGTGGCGCCGCTGTTCGTCGATCCGTTCAAAGGCGCATTGACGTTCTTCTTGCTCGAGATGGGCATGGTTGCTGCACGTCAGTTTCGCGACGTGGCAAAAGCCGGACGATTCCTGATCGGGTTTGGCATTGTCATACCGATCCTGCATGGCGCCATCGGCATTCTGCTTGGCAATCTCGCAGGATTGTCCCCTGGCGGCGGCATGGTGCTGGGGGTGCTGGCAGCCAGTGCGTCGTACATTGCGGCGCCTGCCGCAGTACGCATCGCGCTGCCGCAAGCCAACCCCGGCTACTACCTGACCGCCGCGCTGGTGATTACGTTTCCGTTCAACCTGACGCTGGGATTGCCGATCTACTTTGCGATAACGCGCGCCATCTACGGCATCTAATGCTCATGCGCGGTCATTCGTATCATACTGCGAGGGCGCGCAGCGAGACGCCGGGGCGCTACGGGCGAAAGCCCTCGCTGACCGTCTTGCAGCGGACGTTGGCTGAGCTTGTCGAAGCCAACGTCCGCCACTTTACGTCCTTGATGGTCCAGGTTTTGGTTGATCGCTCCGTAAAAGCCTATCCGAAAAGGCTTGTCAGGTAGACGCAGACAGCGCCTTCGCCTCCCCAGCCGCATACTGCGTAGCGATTTTCCGGTAGGCTATTACTCCGTCGTATCCGGTTTCGGCGGGGCGATCAGACCGCGTTGCACTGCCACCAGCGCCGCCTGCGTGCGGTTGCTGACGCCAAGTTTCTGGAAGATTTCGCTCAGGCGGTTGCCGACGGTCTTCTCTGACAGAAACAGACGCTGCGCAATCGTGCGATTGTCGTGCCCTTCAGCCAGGAGCGTCAGGATATCGCGCTCGCGCTCCGTCAATTGTTCAGCGTCCTGATCGACGCTCAGGCGGCGAAATTCATCGAATACCCGCAGTGTAACGGTGGGGTCGAGCGCCGCTTCGCCACGATGCACCCGATCAATGACATCGATCAACTCATCAGCATCGGCGTCCTTCAGCAGATATGCGCGAGCGCCGGCTTTGATCGCCTCGAAGAGATGCTGATCCTGGCGATACATCGTCAGCATGATGACCTTGACATCCGGATGCGCCTGCGCCAGTTGCCGCGCAACCGCAACGCCGTCGATCTCCGGCATTTGAATGTCGAGCAGCACGATGTCCGGTTGCAGCGCCGCCACCTGCGTCAGCACCTCACGCCCGGTCGACGCCTCGCCGACAATGACGAACCCGCCTTTGCGCTCCAGCAGTTCACGTAACCCCTGGCGAAACATGCGATGATCGTCGGCAAGCAGAATACGGATAGAATCAGTGCTCATAACAGCTCCTGGCAGCGAATACACGAATGTGTGAGTGAATAGGCGAATGCATCAGCTTGTGTGCAAAGAAAAAGGCGAATAACTGAGATGTCCCGACTTCTAATACTCAATTGCAGTCAGACAAGATGTTCGCGCGTTCGTTGGGCAAGGCGCGACGGTCAACGCGCATCAGCAGGCGTGCCCTGGAATGGACACACGACTGCGCCCTGGCATCAGCAGCCCCGGCGGGACGTTCACTTGCAGTGAGCAGGGTCGAACCGCGTGCGGTGAGCAGGGTCGAACCGCGTCCTCAGTAAGGGCTTTCGCCCGCAGCGCTCCAGCAGTATTGTACGAATGACCTCGCATTAGTATAACCTCTGCGTTTCTGCGGTTCACACATCCTCTGGCGCCCAACGTTCAACGTTCAACTTCTGGCGGCAGCGGTATCCACGCGCGCAATTCCGTGCCGGCGCCCGGACGCGATAAGATAATCAATTGCCCTCGCAGTGCCGCCAGGCGTTCGCGCATCTGGCGCAGACCAACATGACCTGGCGCTTCGGGAAGCGCTCCTGGATCGAACCCCTGACCATCATCACGGACGATCAGTTGCAGCCCTTCGTCCGCCTGACCAATCAACACCTCGACCCGCGTCGCCGCTGCATGTTTAGCGACATTCGTCAGCGCCTCTTGCACAACACGGAACGCCACCGCTTCGACTTCCGGCGACGTCGTCGATGGCGTCCCCGACAGATCGACGTGAATATCCCAACTATGCTGACCGGCGAACTCGACGATATAGCGGCGCAACCCGCCAACGAAACCGAGTTCGTCGAACTGCACCGGGCGCAGTGCGAAAATCGCTCGGCGCAACTCGCGGATCTGCTCGCGCAGCGTCGTTTTCAATTCCATCAATTCGGCGCGCAGGCGCTGCGGATCACTCTCGATCCATTCATTCCAGAGATCGATGCGCATGCGCATAAATGCCAGGCTCTGGGCAATTCCATCGTGAATATCACGCGCAATGCGGGCGCGCTCCTCGGCGATGGCGCGCTCCAGTTGATAGATGGCGCGCTCTTCGCGCGAACGGCGCCGCGCGCTTGCAATCGCCTCGGCGATCTCATTGGTGATCGTTTCCAGCAACGCCAGTTCGTCCTGTGCGATGGTCATCGGTCGCTCGAGGTGCAATTCGATCCACCCAAGCAGCGCCATACCATCGTGGAGCGGCAGCGCCAGACAGACATCGGCGCCATCGGCGCTTGTGAGCATCTGCGGGTGGCGACTGCTCGCCATTTGATCGGCAATACGCAACGTCTTGCGCAGACGGGTCAGCTCATCCGTCGGCGCACCGTGCGCCCGCGTCTCGACGATTCCCGTTGTGTCGAGTAACAGTACTGCGGTGGCGCGCGCTGGAACCAGTCGCCGCGGGAAGGTGAGCGCCGCATCGAGAATTTCGTCAAGGGTCGCCGAGTCGACGATCCGCCGGTTGACCTCGCTGAGCAGCGCCAGTTGACTGTAGGCGCGCTGCTGGTCGCGCAATGCCTGCTCCAGCCCGGCCTGGTAGCGCTGCTCCTGGCGACTGACCCACGTCAGCGTCAACCAGACCGCCAGCCCGCCAAGCAATCCCCAGGCTGCCACATCACCCAGGACGCGCATGATCGGAACATTGGGATCGAACCACAGCGCTTCGATCATGCGCCCAACCGCGAATGCCAGCCCAATCGTGCCGCCAAGCAACCAGCGTAGACGCAACAACACCTGCCAGTACATCTTGGGCGTCTCGCTAGCGCGATGCTCCACCTCGGTCTCCGCCATCATTGTGCAACCCCTGACCCTTAGCCCTCAACCCCTGACCCCTATTCTAGCGCAAAAAGACGCAGGCGACCGGCGGGCCGCCTGCGCTCCACGAAATATCGTCCTGAGCCATCTACGCCGCCAGCGCGCCACGTCCGCTGCCCTGACGCGCCATTGCACGCAGGCGCGCAATACGCTCCTCGGTTGGCGGGTGGGTGCTGAACCAGCGCATCATGCCGCCCGCGCCACTCAGCGGGTTTACGATGTAGAGCGAGGCAGTCGCCGGATTCATCTGCATGAAACCACGCTTTGCCGCCCACTCGATCTTCTCCAGCGCACTCGCCAGGGGCAGCGGGTCACCCAGAATACGCGCGCCGAGTTCGTCCGCCTGGAACTCGCGCGCACGTGAGATGCCAAGCTGGATCAACGTTGCTGCAATCGGTGCGACAATGACCAGCAGTAGTTCGCCGATCGGATTGCCGCCTTCCTCGTTATCGCCGCCGGTGAACATGCTGAAAATCTGACTCCACATCCACATGTCGGCGATGGCCGCGATAGCGCCGGCAATGGTCGCCGTTACCGCCGAGATCAGCGTATCGCGGTTCTTGATGTGCGCCAGTTCGTGAGCGATGACCCCCGCCAGCTCCTCTTTCGTCAACAGGCGGCTGATGCCGGTGGTGACCGCCACCACCCCTTTGCTTGGACTGCGACCGGTGGCGAAGGCATTCGGAATATCTTCATCGATGATGTAGAGCTTTGGCATCGGCAGCCCGGCGCGTACAATCTGCTGCTCGACGATCTGATAGAACCACGGCGCTTCCTCACGGCTCACCTCACGCGCACCGGCCATACGCAGCACGATGCTGTCGGAGAACCAGTACGCCCCCAGGTTCATAACCGCTGCAAGCACGACGGCAATGATCAGACCGAATGTTCCGCCCAGCGCGTTGCCGATCACAAGAAACAGAGCGGTCAACGCCGCCATCAACGCAAACAACTTTATCACATTCTTACCCATACAGGCGTCCTCCCTCGGATGGTGTCGTTCTTTCCGCATTCGCATGGTACCGCAATCCACGATCATGCGACAGGGTAGGAATACCCGCTTCTCCGGCGGGAACCTTCCCGCATCCGGCAACCATCCCGCTCGGTCTCACGTGAGCAATCCCCATACGAGCAACATCGCACCCAGAACGCCGCAGATGACAGCCGCAATCAGCAGGTTGCGCGCATTGCGTTCTATCTTTGTGATCAACTGGCGCTCGTTCTTGCGACTGATGATCATCTTTTCGCCTTTTGGTCCGCGCGCCAGCGCCGGTCGTCCACCACGATCCACGGCGTGCCCCAGCACGAACACTCGCTCGCCAATCGGCAGCGCCTGTTCGGTGCGTCGCACCCCCAGCATCCGGCGGCGCGCGAATCCCGGATCATTCGCCGGCTCGAATATCGACGCCGTATTCTGCCAATCAATATCCGCTCCTTCGGGATCGATCAGGATTCGCCCGGTCTCATCGCGCACATAGAATGGCGTACGCACATCACCGCTTTCGATCACCTCACTGCCGCGCTGCACCTTCGTTTGGGTCTTCCCCTGCGGATCGGTTTCGCTGACGGTCTCTTCGTACTCGCGGCTGATGGTGAAGCGATAGGCGGCGCACATGGCACTACTGACTTTGCCCAGAAGCGGTGCATCCATTTCGACAACGCCGCTGACCTCGCAGCGCTGCGCCAGCGCATCGGCGCCGACCGCCGTTGCAACCCGTCGGTAGATGTCTTCCAGCAATGCAGCGGTATACGTCTCGGTCGATCCAATGGTGGTGAGCATTGCCTGCCGCCGACGCCGGACCCACAGGCAGATGCCCGCAACAATCAGCAGAATGACGCCGATGATTTCCATGATTGAGGTCCACTATGATTGAGTCCACTGCAAAAAGGCTTAACCACAAAGGACACGAAGCGCACGAAGGGAATAAAAATGAAGAGCATTTCCTTTGTGACCTTCGTGGTTGCTCTTTGCAGTGACGTCACGATTGCCTGCTTCCTTTTCTGATCAGGAATGCCAGTTCGCCGGGAAAGGCAAACCGCCGCATTTCCCATTGCCGACCGACGACGATCGTTTCCAATTGCCGTTCGTAGGTGGCGCCCATCCCCTTTCGACGCCCGCCGAGCGTGTGAACGGGATACGAAACCAGCACGAATGGCGCATCGAGGGCATCGAGCAACCGCGCTGCTGCGCCGCGCTCGATCTGCTCCAGCACCGGCAGCAGTTTCAGCGCCAGCGCCAGATCGACCGGCGGACCACCCGGATTGCCTGCCTGGTCGCGCACCTCGACGTTGCCCGGAATGCCGACCAGTGCCAGATACTGGGCGACGAGTTCGATAACGGCGCTGTCGATATCGCTGGCGTGATAGACGACATCAGGCGCGAGCGGCATCCAGGGAATGGCGAGCGGGTTCAGCCCGCACCCAACGTCGAGGACAGACCGGATAGGGGGGAGAGCAGCGAGGATTTCGGCATAAAAACGCTGCACAATTGGCAAACGTTCACGGGTGGAGGCATGGCGCGCCATCAGATCGAGAGAGGCTCTGATGACCGACACTCCAAGATGAGCGCCATGCGGGTTTGCCAGCGCTGCCTGAATCAGCGCTTCCTCCGATGCTGTCGCGAGGCGGGGAACATCGTGCGCCTGCAATTGCCGCACCCAGCCGGCGATGTCGATTCGTTGCTCGACATAAGCGCCAGCAATCTGATGCAGTTTGTTCTTTGTCGCCTTAATCGATGCCTTGACGCTCCTGTGCGCGGCGAGTTCGCGCGCTGCAAGCGTGCGCACCAGTGCCGGGTGGATAGCCCGGTACTTCGGCGCCGCCAGTATTGCAGCGACAACCTCATCGATCTGCCGGGGGTCGGCGGAAGCGATGCGCTCTGATGGATTGTGTTCGGCATTGGCGGCCATGCATTCTCCGATGGCGGTCCCCTGCGCGGCTTTCTCCGGTGACGGTCACCTGCGCGGCTGGCGCAGCAATCTGGAAAACCGCCCGCATCCTCCGGTGACGGTCACCTGCGCGGCTGGCGCAGCAATCTGGAAATCGCCAGTGGCATCAGCGTTCGCCCATACACGCCTCATCCGCCACGGGTGACCGTCACCTGCGCCAAGCAATTCGCCCATACACGCCTCATCCGCCACGGGTGACCGTCACCTGCGTGCAGCCTACCCCGTCGGCGCCGCCGTCGCCTGTTCCCCATCGGTATGGCGTTTGGGAACGAAACGCGCCAGAATGATCCCCAGTTCGTACAGCAGATACATCGGAAGCGCGAGCAACAGGAGATTGTAGGGGTCGCCGGTGGGTGTAATGAACGCAGCGATAATGAAGATAATCACAATCGCATACCGGCGGGTCGCCGCCAGGCGCGCTGCCGTGACGACGCCAAGCCGCGCCAGGACGTACACGATCGCAGGCAATTGAAAGATCAGACCATTCCAGAGCAGCAGGGTTGCAACCGTGCCGATGAAACTATCAACGCGCGGCTGTGTGATGATCGTCGTTCCATCGACGCCGAACCCCAGCAAGAAGCCAAGCGCAGCAGGGACGGTAAAGAACCACCCGAACGCTACGCCGGCGATGAACAGTTCGGCGACGAACGGCAGTGCGATGAACAGCACCCGTTTCTCGTGCGGCAACAACCCCGGCAGGAAGAACGCCACGATCTGATAGAGCACGAACGGCATCGCCAGGGTGATGCCGACCACCAGCGCCATGCGCATATAGGCAAAGAACACCTCGCCGGTATCGATGCCCTGCAACTGTGTGCCAGGCGGCGCCAGGTGACGCACCAGAAAAACGGGCAGCGGATCACCCAGAAGCATCGGACTGTTGACGATCCAGAACCCGATCATCGTACCGATGGCAACTGCGATCAGCGCCTTAACCATGCGATCGCGCAGTTCGACCAGATGGGGCACGAAAGCGCGCCAGACATCACCAATATTGTTGAACTCGGTCAGGTTCGACACAACCTCTTCGCCTTCAGAAGGCGCTTCATCTTTGATGAAAAGGCGCACCAGCAAAATGACGACCAGAGGCAGCAGAATGAGGACGGTGAGAACGCTGATGACGATAATCAGTTGTGTCGATGTAAACTCCATCGGTTCACACTCTCAGGATGATGAATCGACACGGTGCAACGTCGCCGGGGTGTCGTCGGCGAGCGCCGGTTCGTCGGCAGGCGATGCAGGGTTATTATGCAGCGATTCGTCAGCGTCGACTGCCCCGTTGCACGATGCCGACTCATTGATTGCGGCGGAGTCGCCATGGTTCTGACGCCGTTTTTCTTCCGCCATGCGTTGCAGCAGGGTCACACGCAGGCGGGCAAGCTCTTCCGCGATGGACGAGATCTGACGGCTAAGGGCGTCGATCCGCGCCATATCGGCAGCAAATGGCGAGTCATCGGCGTCGGTGCGCACTGGCGGTGATGCTGGTGCGCTGCGCGCGCCGCGCGCGACCGTTTCGCCGCCAGCGATGGTGGGTGTTGGCGAAGGCGCAGCAGATGTTCGTGCTGCCGAGACCTCGGCAATCCGCGCGCGGCGCGCCCCGATTGGGCCTGGATCGACCTCGAACTCCGGCATTGCAATGCTATCCGCCGCCTGAACGACCGGTGTTGCCACGCCATCCGCGCGCTGAACCGTCAGGGCGCCAGTACTGTCTGCACCCTGAACCGCTGGCGCAGACGATGGACCGGCGGGCGCAGGAATGCCGTCAGCACCCGGCATTGGCGACTGATCAGTCGTTGCAGACACAGGCGGATGAATGGAAGGCGTATCGTTGATCGCCACATCAGGCAGCTCGATCTTCGATACGCTGGCAGCCTCCTCTGCCGACTGCTCGATCAATTTTCCGGCGTCCGCCAGGTCGGATCGCACATGCTGCAGATCCTGGCGAACGCTTTCGACCTCGCGCGTCAGTTCAGCGCGGATCGCCTGAAGTTCGCTCTCGAGTTCCGCGCGTGCGCGCAGCACCATCGCCGCATCGGGTGAGTGCTGAATCCAGTCGCGCACCCGCACGATGAAGCGCCCGGCCTGGCGTGCGAATTCAGGCAGACGTTCCGGACCGAAAGCCAGTAGCATGATCACCAGAATCAGCAGGATTTCGCCCGGTCCGACTCCTAACAGTTCCATCGTCTGATTTCCCGCCTCTTGTACCGCCTCAGACACACAAACGCGCCACAGCAGACCACTGGTTGTCAGACCAGATCACTGGACTGAACGAGGGGCGGCCCGCTGTGGCGCGGCATACAGCCATCATTCCTCAGGCCGCCTGCAACTTTTGCTCGATATAGTTCAGCGCGTCCTGCACCGTAATGATTTTCTCGGCATCCTCGTCGGGAATCTCGACGCCAAACGCCTCCTCGAGTTCCATGATCATTTCGACCAGATCGAGCGAGTCGGCATTGAGATCTTCGGTAAACCGTGCAGTTGGCACGATCTTGCTTTCGTCGACTCCAAGTTGCTCTGCAACGATCTGTTTGAGCCGAGCCTCCATTTCAGGCGAGGGCATGCACGTACTCCTTTCGACAGCCTTGATGAGCGAATGCCTGACGAACGCGAGCTACGCCTTGCGTCGCTCGCGGTAGCGACTGACGACCGTGCCGAGAACGCCATTAACAAAGCGGCTCGAGTTGTCGCTGCCATACTGCTTGGCAAGCTCCACCGCTTCGTTGATGATCGCCTTCAGCGGCGTTTTTTCCTCTTCATCAATCAGGACCTCGAAGAGGGCGATCCGCAGAATCGCTTTATCCACTCCCGGCATCTGACTGACGGGCCAGTTTGGCGCAGCCTCTTCGATGATCCGGTCGAGATACGACGCATGTTCCCATGCGCCGAAGACCAGATGCCGCAGAAAACGCTCGCCTTCTGGCGGTAGGCGTTCTTCCTCGAGCCGCCGCCCCACCACCTGATCCGGCGGATGGTCAGTTGCGTCGAGTTCAAACAAAATTTGGAGCGCGATTGTACGCACTCGGCGCCGGAGACTAGCCATGGTCGCGCGTCTTTTCTGTCGTAGCCACATCTACAATCGAGACGTCGACTGTGGCAATGTCCACACCAGCAAGTTCACGCAGCGCAGTTGCAACTGCCGCCTGCGCCGTCGCCGCAACTTGCGCCAGGCGCACGCTCTGCGCCGCGACAATCGCGCAGGTGACATGCACGCCTGTTGCGCCGATCGTCACTGCTGCTCCAGGACCGGCGATCACCGGCGCTTCTCCCTGAACGGATGGAACATCGGTCAGGCGCACAACGCCGGGCGTTTCGCGGAGAGCAGCGCGCACCAGTGCAAGCAGGACGGGGGGAGCGACCGTTACATGCCCCAACGGTTGCGACACAATTGCGTGACCCTCCAGATGCTCGCGCTTCGACGTGGTATTCTACTGTTTTTCACGTTCAGCGTCAAGGCGCTAGATCATAACCATGCCGCCATCGACGGTCAGGGTCTGCCCGGTGATATATGCGGCTGCATCGGACGCCAGGAAGCAGACCAGATTGGCCACATCCTGCGGCGTGCCGAGGCGCCTGAGCGGGATGGCTTCGAGAATGGCGGCACGCACCTGATCGCCAAGCCCGGCGGTCAACTCAGTCTCAATGTAGCCCGGCGCAACGGCATTGACCGTAATGTTGCGCGATGCCATCTCACGGGCGACGGCGCGGGTAAAGCCGATGATTCCGGCTTTTGCCGCAGCGTAGTTGCTCTGCCCCGCATTGCCGATCAGTCCCACCACCGACGTGATGTTGATAATGCGTCCGCTGCGCGCCTTTGTCATGGGGCGCAGCGCCGCCCTGGTGCACAGATAGACCCCGCGCAGGTTGGTGTCGATGACAGCATCGAAGTCGTCTTCTTTCATGCGCAGCAGCAGCGTATCACGGGTGATGCCGGCATTGTTGACCAGAATATCGACCGTGCCATACCGTTCGATCACGGTCTTGAACATGCGCTCGACATCCTCGCCAAGGCTCACATCCGCCTGCATGCCGATTGCAGCGCCATCGGCGGCGGTGATCGCAGCGACCGTTTCTTCGGCAGCGGCGGCATTCCGCTGATAATTGACGACGACCGTTGCTCCGGCGGCGGCCAGGGTCATCGAAATGGTCCGTCCAATCCCGCGTGATCCTCCGGTGACGACCGCAATTTTGTCTTTGAGCGCGATCTGCATGGCTATGCTCCGGTCAACCTGTCACTTCTCGGCTATCTGATACAGCGTTGCGCCGTCAATCAGCGCCACGGGCCGATCTTTCGCCGCCTTAATCGCGGCAGGAGTAAACTCCGTCGAGGTGATGACCACGCCCTTGGTGCATCCCTCGCGCTTCATGTCCTGAAGCAGGCTCTCAATCACGCCGGGGGCGACTTTGTCGGCGACCGACAGGCGCAAATGCCACGGTTCGTCCTTGTATTCGAGCCAGATATCCAGGTACTTATCCTTGTGCAGGAAACGGTAATCCCTGAAGGTGAACCCGTGCTTTTTGAACAGGTTGTTGACGTAGTGGCCAAGTTGCGGCAACGACAGCCCGCGAATGTCGTCCGGTTCACGGATCGCGCCGGGGCGCTCGAGGGCGCCGCCGCGCTGCTTGATCTCTTCGCGAAGTGCACGATTACGCTCTTCTATGCGCCCGGCAGTACTGGCGCCGAACGTGCAGAAAACGATCAATGAAAACCCGAAGAATCCGCTGAGCACCATCCAGGCGTCCCACGGCGGCGTGCCGGGTTCGACCATGCCTGCGCCACTCACGCCGAACTGCGTCTGGAAGATAAAGTACCACAGCATGCCCGCGGCCACCACCGATGCCAGCGTGCCGGTCAGAAATCCGTGCAAGGCGTAGTGACCTGACACATTGCGCGCCAGCAGCAGCCCAACGCCGACCGGCACAATGCCGGCCATAAATCCGGCAATGCCGCCCGCCGTCAGTGAGAGCGGCATTAATAGACCACCGGCGACGGCGTACAGCAGGACGATGATCCAGCGAATCTCGCGTAACCCTGTGCGTATCTCGCCAAAAAAGCGCGCAACCGGACTGGCCCGGCGCTCTTCTTGCGGTGTCGTCTTTGGTTGATCGGACACGTCGATGCTCATCTATCGTTTTCTCTTTCAGCGCCCCTGCTCCAGCAGTTCGTCGACCGCCTCGCGTAGCTTGCCAATGTCAGCAAATGATCGATAGACCGAAGCGAAACGAATGTAGGCAACGTCATCGATGGCACGCAGCCGTCGCATGACCATATCGCCGATGAGCGACGATGGCACTTCTGGCTCGTCGAGCGCCATCAATTCCGCCTCGATATCGTTCGCCAGGGCTTCGAGCGCCTGCGCTGGCACAGGACGGCGATAGCATGCGGTGCGCACACCGCGCATCACCTTCTCCCGATCATACGGTTCCCGCTCGCCATTCTTCTTGACGACAGTGATGCTGACGGTCTCGACACGCTCGTAGGTGGTGAAGCGCCGTCCACACGCCTCACACTTGCGCCGCCGGCGGATTGTTTCGCCATTGTGGAGTTTGCGTGTATCGATAACGTCGCTGTCGGGGTGCTGGCAGTAGGGGCACCGCATCGCTCTCGTCCCTTGTGTTGCGCTCGTTTCCTTCGACGAGGCATTATAGCATAGAAAAGGCGAGAGGGGAGAGGGGGGAGGAGAGAGGTGGGAGGTGACAGAAGGGGCGGATGACATACAGGACAAACAGACCTTGCTACTCATCGTATCTGTTTGTCAGATCACGCGGTTTATAGAGAAAATCGCGGGGAGCACTGTTATGGGACAAGAAGGATTTCGCTCATTAGTTGTATGGCAACGCTCTCGAGATCTGGCGATCAAGTTATATCGCCTATTCCCGTACCAGCATCGGCGCTCTGCCAACGGCTTGATCGAACAAATCCATCGCTCTGCTGTTAGTGTTCCAGGCAATATCGCCGAAGGAGATGAACGCCAGACCGACCGTGAAGCAGTACAGTACTTTTATATCGCTAAGGGTTCGCTCGCCGAACTGCGAACGCAACTTGATATTGCGTATCATGCTGATCTGCTCACAGACGATCAATGGGTATACCTTGACAAAGAATGCGAAGAGATCGGGAAGATGTTGGGTGGTCTCATCAAAGCACGAAAAAGATAGGTCTGTCGCAGGTCTCACCCCTCGCACCTCTCGCCTCACACCTCCCGCCTCTCGCCTCACCCCTCTCGCCTCACGCCTCACCCCTCACGCCTCACCCCTCGCGCCTCACCCCTCGCGCCTCACCCCTCGCGCCTCACGCCTCACGCCTCACCCCTCACGCCTCACCCCTCGCGCCCCCCTCACGCCTCACGCCTCACCCCTCACGCCTCACGCCTCACGCCTCACGCCTCACCCCTCGCGCCTCACCCCTCGCGCCCCCCTCACC
>CALGYB010000089.1 GCA_937935075.1 uncultured Roseiflexus sp.
CCCTATCCAAGCGATGTGAGCGACGAGGAGCGGGCCTTCGTCGCTTCGACCGGCTCAGGCGCCGCGCTCCCTCCCTGACCTTCATGACCGAAGACGCCCCGCAGCGCAACCACGCGCTGCGCCCCCCCCTGCCCCCCCGCAGGGGGGAAAGGGGGGGGCACGCGCCTGCGCCGCGCGCGGTGATCGTTGACGCACGCACGATGCAATCGCCCCCCCTGCCCCCCCCCGCATGCGGGGGGGCAGGGGGGGGCGGCAAGGTCCACGTGGCTGAAGCGGTTCATTACCTTATATGCTCGAAAGTACATAACAGGCTCTAGCCTGTCGCAGCCCACGGCGGCTGAGCCTGTCGCAGCCAACGTCCGCCGCAAGACGGTCAACACCGGCCATTATTGTGCAGCATCTAATGGTTCGCTCTATGAGGAATGTGACATCGTTCGTGGTGTTGCAACAGTGCAGGCTAGCATTTTTGCACTAGACGTTGACATGAACCATCGGAGGCATTTATGCAAGACAACCAGTCATCGTCGGATCGCACCGGCAAAGTCGTGACAGGGCTTGCTTCAGCAGAGATTGCAAAGGCGCTGGAACGATTGCAGATCGGCAAGTATCATACCAAAGGCGGTCATGGATTTGCGGCTGAAGATGCCAATGCGTTTGGCGATACGCTACGGTTTAGAAATGTTGAGATAACGGGAACAACCAATGAAATCAATGGTCCAGATCGTATTGTCGATGGAACTACAATTCAAACTAAATATTTTCAGACATCTGATGCGACTATCAATGCCGCATTCGATGAAACGACGGGTTTGTATCGGTACCAGGGACAGATGTTGGAGGTTCCTGCTGACCAGTATGACGAATGTGTTGAACTTTTTCAGAGGAAAATCGCTCAGGGAAAGGTGCCGGGTGTCAGTGATCCCAATGAAGCGAGGAATATCGTAAGAAAAGGATATGTCACATACAAACAGGCTCGCAACATCGCACGAGCCGGTAATGTTGACTCTCTCCTGTTTGATGTCCAGACGCAGTCGATCACGTCGACTTACATTTTTGGGGTTTCGTTTACGATTGACTTCGCGTGGCGAATATGGAATGGAGATAAACCAGAGGAAGCAATCCGGGGTGCGCTTTATAGCGGCATCAGTGCAGGCGGTAGAACGTTTATCGTCGGCGTCATTTCTCGTCAGGTACTACGCACTCGCATGGCTGCCGCTGGCGTGGTTACATTGCGCAGCGGAGTAAGAACAGTCGCTTCGACGGATCTCGGCAGAAGCGCTATTCACCGCATTGCATCAGCATCGCTTGGAAGACCCGTCTACGGAGCGGCAGCGGTCAATCACGTTGCGAAACTACTTCGCACTAATGCTATCACGTCCACGATCAGTCTGGTCGTGTTGACAGCGCCGGATGTGTATCATGCCGCCATTAAGCGCGATATGTCGTGGTCTCAGGTCGCTAAAAACATGGCTGTCAATGGAGCGAGCATAGTTGCTGGCGCCGGTGGATGGTTCGCTGGAGCAGCGGCAGGAGCAGCAATCGGGAGCGTTGTTCCGGGCATTGGCACGGCGATAGGCGGGATCGTCGGCGGAGTATGCGGGGGAATTGTGGGTGGTGTCGCTGGAAGCGGTGGCGCAAAAATGGTTCTGGATCAGTTTATCGAAGATGATGCCAGCAAAATGGTACCACTCCTTCAATCCGCCATAGAGGAATTGGCAAGCGATTATCTCTTATCCGAGCGCGAATTTGCAGAACTGATGACGGAAGTCAGGCAGACTATTTCTGATGCGTGGCTCAAGGATATGTACCGGTCAGGATCGTCGGACGACTCGAATCTGACACGCAAGCAGTTTGCATACAACTCCTTCGACAATATATGCCAGCAGATTGCCTTGAGACGGTCCAGGGTCACGCTGCCGGATCCTGATCAGGTTCTGAATTGTGTTGCGCGTATCGCTGAAGCATGAACGATCCAGAATGATGGCATCGCTCAAGAACCGGCAAATGAATGTCTCAATGCGAGGAGGGCAAAGATGCTCAATGAGGTCGCACAAAAACTGGCGTCTCTAAACCACGCGTTGCCGTGATTGCGAGGCGCGCCAGCGCCGGATGTGCAGACAAGTCCCCTCTGTGGGCTTGCACGTTCTCAGCAGGGGCTTTTGGAGTTTGAGAACATAATCCGGTATCGCCCGGTTCAGCCCGCGAAGGCGGGCTTCGTACCCGTAGCCCGCGGCTCCAGCCGCCGGGCAGGGAAGCGGATAGCAGAATAATTGTTCAAAGTCCATCAGCCGCCGGACGGGGAGACTCCGCCATCCGCCAGATTCCCTATTGCCACTGGTTAGGGAGTCGTGCTAAGATGGAACGTGTGCTCGATCTGCTGCGCAGCATACTATACTATGCACGCGCAGCGCAGGGGTAGAGGGATATGGCGAACGTGAGTCACGACGCCGATCACGAGGAGCGCGTCGTTGAGTTACATTTGCCCAGCCGTCTTGGCTACGAAAAAGTCGCAATGGACGCTGCTGCGTCAATTGCACGGCGTATGGGGTTCAGCACGGATCGCATCGAGGGGCTGCGCACGGCTCTGGCTGAAGCGATAACCAATGCTATCGAGCACGGAAATGCCCACGACGCCGGTACGCGCGTGCTGGTCATCCTGACGGTGCGGCCATCTGAACTCGTCGTCAGTGTCGCCGATCAGGGGTGTAAGCCGATTGACCAATCACAACTCGCTCCAGCGCCGCGCATCGAAGACTCGTTTGCCCGCGCCGATAAAGGCGGCTGGGGCATCTGGTTGATCCGCGAGTTGATGGACAAGGTGGAGTTCACCACAGCGCCAACTGGCGGTAATCAGGTGCGGATGGTCATTTATCTCGAGAAGCAACCATAACCTATGTCTGACGTATCTCCCCCTCTCTCTCTTGAGTTGTCGATTCCTAGCGAGTTTGGGTATGAACGAGTCGTTCGCGAGGCAGTGGCTTCATTTGCGCGTCGCATCGGTTTGAACAGCGAGCGGGTCGAGGATTTGAAAACGGCCGTCAGCGAAGCATGCCTCAATGCGATTGAACACGGCAATGCGCAGATGCCGGAGATGCGCGTCGGCGTTAATTGTGTCTGGGAGAACGACGGTCTGACCATCAGGGTGTTGGATCACGGCTTGAAACGATATGCCGGTCACGTGGCGCCCTGCATCGTGTGCAAGGTGCATGGCGAGGCGCCGCCGCGCGGTATGGGGTTGTACCTGATTGCGCAACTGGTCGATACGTGCGGTTTCGAGACTTCGCCCGATGGCGGCAATGTGCTATGTATGCGTATGCATACCCGTTCGATGGCGTGATGGACGTGGTGCGCGCCTGATCATCGTTATCGGGGAGCACTGGCGCGACAGATGCATGATTGCGTCGATGCCAGGATGAGGAGCACAGGCATGCTGGACGATGAGTTGCATGTACATATTCGTGAGCGTGAAGGGGTGGCGATTATTGATCTGGTCGGTGATGTGACGACCTTCGCCGAGGAAAAGATTAACGGCGCCTATAATGAGGTTTCGCGCAAAGGCGCACGAAACATTCTGCTCAACTTTCGTCAGAACGATTATATCAACAGTGCTGGCATCGCCATCCTGATTGGAGTCGTCACCGAAGTCAATCGAAATAATCAGCGACTGGCTGTCAGCGGATTGTCGCAACACTTTCAGAAAATCTTTCGCATGGTCGGTCTGGCGCAATATATCGATATTTATCAGGACGAAGACGAGGCGATTCGCGGCCTGACCGCCGCAATGGCTTGAGTCAGCGGGTGACGATGGACGGTTTTCTCTTGTTCGTTCTTTTCGCGGCAATTCTGCTGCTCGCTGCATATCTGTTGTGGCGCTATTGGGCTGCTCTGACGGTGGCGACGCCGGGAGAAGAGCGTTTTGAGGAGCGTATCGCCGCTTTGAACGAACGTCAGGCGCACCGTTACAGCGATGAGGAACTGACGGCGCTGGCCACTGAGGAGGATGCCTGGCGCACGATGGTCGAACGCGGACGGCGCGCAACACGCCGTGAACGCTCGACAGGCGATGTGATGCGTCGTCGCGCCAGGAAAAGCCTGACGGAACAAACACCTCGCTTGCTGCCTGGCCGCCGCGTCACGACGCCACCTCCCGACGAGCAATGATCGCTGGCGGGACGAATATCAGCAACGCCGCACTTCCAAGCAACGCTCCGATCAGATATGGCGCCGCCGTTCCTGCCCGATCAAAACTGACCCCTGCCACGACCGGACCGGCGATCATCGTCAGGTTGAGCAGTGCTGCGGTTCCGCCCATCAGTCGCCCCTGATCGGCGGGCGATACCCGCAGCGAGAGCAGGCTGGTCAGCGCCGGGATTGCCAGGCCGCTGCCGAACGCGATCAACCCCACCGAGGGGTAGAGCACCCACGCTGCTGGCGCCAGACCGGTTGCGACCAGGGCGCCTGCCATTACGGTCATTCCAATGCGCGCTAGCCGGACATCTCCCAACCAGCGCTGCATCAGCCCCAGCAAAAATCCCTGTGTGATCACCGCGCATACGCCTACGAATGCAAAGAACAGCGCATTCTCGAACATGCCCCAACCGAAGCGCGCGGCGGTAAAGAGCGGAAAGTTGCTATACAGCCCCGAGAACCCCAGATTCAGCAACACCACGACGATCAGCAGACGGCGAACCGCCGCAATCTGCAACAGGGCGATCAGGTTCGCCAGAGGGTTTGCAGTGCGCAGCAATGCGCTCAATCGCCCTTGCTTGGTGTTATCGAGACGAAATGATCGACGGCGTTCGGGCGGCAGCGACTCGGGGAGTAACGCAAGGGCAAACAACATATTGGCAAGCGCTAGCGCTGAAGCGACCAGCGCCGGGGCGCTCAGATCGGTCAGGCTCAATACACCGCCCAACACCGGACCAACCATCAGCCCCAGCCCAAACGCTGCGCCGACCAACCCCAGACCGCGCGCCCGGCGATCCGGCGTGGTGCTGTCGGCGATGTACGCCTGCGCAATGCTCAGATTGCCGCCGGTGACGCCATCGATCAGCAGCGCCAGCGCCAGCAACGCCAGGCTGTCGGCGACTGCCAGGAGCAAGTACGCCAGCGACGTTCCGCTCAGGCAGGCAATCAGCACCGGACGGCGACCAAACCGATCCGACAGACTTCCCAGCATCGGACCGACGAGAAATTGCGCTGCGGCATAAAGCCCGCTCAGAATGCCGACCAGGGTGGCGCCAGGGGCGATGCGCTGCACGTAGAATGGCAACAGCGGCACGATCATCCCGTAGCCGACCAGATCGACAAAGACCGCAAGAAAAAGAATGGCAAGCGTGTTGCGTTTCATGAGACGTTCAGCGACATACTGGCAAAGAATCATAGCGCAAAACTGGCGTTTGACAGATGTGTATAAATGTTCTATGGTGTGTTGACCGGTCAAAAAGGTGAGATGCCGCCGTTGGCGCCTTCCGTGCGAATGATGGTGATGAGACGTGGCAACCGATCACGGGTGACATTGAGTATGACCCGCCGCCGACGAATGAGATGCCACAGAGCGACTTTTCTGTCCTGCGTCGCGCCGTAGCGGTCGATATGCTTGATTCGAGCGGCGTCTACTTCAGCGCAACCGGCGGGCAGGGGTATGTCTCGCCGGATTCAGGTGATTCCTGGAGGTCATTGTCCGCGATCCGCCGTCGATGCTTCTGGTCGTGGTTCAGACAATCCGATGATTGGAAAGGTGATCTATGGATGCAAACGCTTTTCGCCATCTCTACGAGTACCATTTTGCCGAAAATCGCAACCTTTGGGATGCCTGTGCCACACTCTCCGATAATCAATTCACGCAAGCGATCGCCTACTCGCACGGGTCGGTGCGCAATCAGATCGTTCATCTGATGAGCGTCGATGATACGTGGTTCAGCGGGTTGCGCGGGGTTGAGATTCCAGAGCCGCTCAACCCCGCCGGCTTTCCTGATCGGGCGAGCATTCGCGCGTATTGGAACCGTGTCGAGGGAACGATGCGCGCGTACCTGGCGGAACTGCGTGATGATATGCTCTTCGAGCGACCGCTGGAGGGAGAGGACCGGGATCTGATGGTGTGGCAGGTCCTGATCCACGTGGTCAACCATGGCACGGATCATCGCGCCCAGATCCTCCGAATACTCCACGATTTCGGATTGAAGACCACCTCGCAGGATTATATCTTTTTTGTTTATGACCATCTGTAGAAGGGGCAGGTCTGCGACCGACCCTTGCAACGGTGATGACCACGGCAGGGCAGGTCTGCGACCGGGCCCTTCCATGGATTGCGGTCGATTGCAGTAAGGGTTGCGCCTTCTCCAATAAATATCTGGTATCATGTCCCCATTCCGAGAAATCTTTCACTACACTGGCATTCCCATTCTATGACCATGAACATCGTCTTTCTCTCGCCGCACTTTCCGCCAAACTGGCATCTGTTTTGCGTGCATCTGCGTCGCCTGGGCGCGAATGTCCTTGGCATCGCTGATGAGCCATATGATCTGCTGCCCCCCGAACTACGCGCGGCGTTGACCGAATACTATCGCGTGTCAGATTTGCACAACTACGACGAGATACTGCGCGCTCTTGGCTATTTCACGCACCGCTACGGCAAAATCCAGCGGATCGACTCGCTGAACGAGTACTGGATTGAAACTGAAGCGCGGTTGCGCACCGATTTCAATATCGAAGGACCGAAAATTGCCGATCTGCCCGGGATCAAGCGCAAATCGGAGATGAAGCGCCTCTTTACCCGGGCACAGGTGGATGTGGCGCGCGGGATTCTGGTCACTTCGCCTGCCCAGGTACGCGCCTTTGCCGCCGAGGTCGGCTACCCGGTCGTCGCCAAACCCGACATCGGCGTTGGCGCCAATCATACGTTTAAGATTACCAATGAGAACGAACTCGATGCATTCCTGGCGCGCCGACCGGAGGGGTTCTTGATCGAGGAATACATCCACGGCGTTATTCAGACCTTCGACGGACTGGCGGACCGAAATGGCGAGCCGGTGTTCTTTACCTCGATGCAGTACAGCGACGGCGTGATGGAGATCGTCGTCAACGACGACGACATCTACTACCTGACCGAGCGCGACATCCCGCCCGACCTCGAGCATGCAGGGCGCCGCCTCCTCACTACGTTCAATGTGCGCGAACGCTTCTTCCACTTCGAGTTCTTTCGCACTCCCGAAGGGCGGCTGGTGGCGCTCGAAGTCAACATGCGCCCGCCAGGCGGGTTGAGCCTCGATATGTTCAACTATGCCAGCAATATCGATCTGTACTATGAGTGGGCGAATGTGCTGATCAACAACCGTTGCAGCGCTCCGCTGGCGCGACCGTACCACGTCTGCTACGCCGGGCGCAAACCGTTTCGCCCCTATGCCCTGACCCACGAGGAAGTGCTTCTGCGCTTCGGTGACCGCATCATTCACCATCAGCCGATGCCGCCGTTGTTTCACCGGGCAATGGGTGCGTATGCGTATCTGATTCGTTCGCCGGATCGTGAGGAAGTAATTGCGATTGCGCGGGAGATTCAACGGTTAATACCGTAGCCCAATCCGTCCATATCGGTCTCGATCAATCCGCATCCGTGCACATAGCGGAGATTGGTGTCACTGGCAACGCTCTCTGGCAAGGTTCGTCATTTCTTCTCGATATAGCGCACCCCTTCGATATTGGCGAAATGAACGTTTTGAGTCCAGAGTTCAGCGTCATATGCGCGCGCCGTGGCAAGAATGACGCTATCCGCCATCGCCAGTTTGTGAGCGCGTGAGAGGAGCGCAGCATTCAACGCGATGTCCTTCGTCAGGTCAACGACCAGACCGGCAGACATCCAGGCGATCGCTGCCAGTGCATCTTCTTCGCCGCGCTGTTCAGCGACCCGTTTATATACCTCGTACAGACAGATGGTCGGCACGATAAGCGCATCCGTTGCCCTGATCACCGGCGCAAAAAAGTTCGCATTCGGTCCGTTGCCGAAATATTCCAGCCAGCCTGACGAGTCCACGACATTCAACGGAGTTCATCCTCCTCTTCTCGCTGAATGTCGGTGTCAAGACCTTCAAGGAACCCCTGCGCTTCTTCGATGGGAGGCACAATCACCATGCGAATACTTCGCTTATAGGGAATGAACACGACTTTCTGCCCTGGCTTCAATCCGAACCGTTGCCGCACTTCGAGCGGAATAACAACCTGATACTTGGTTGAGATTGTTGTGGCGTACATTCTTACGATCTCCTTATCCAATGAACGATGTAATACATTATATCCGGCTGAACTCTTCGGTGCAACGTCAATAGTTCTCCACTCTTGCACAAACCGCAATCCTCGGCTACACTACTGCGCGCATCTGTTCGATGGCAGGGTGCTGGCTATGATTCCGCGAACGCTGACGCTGCAAAACTTCATGTGCTACCGCGAAGGGTTGCCGCCGCTCGTGTTCGACGGCATCTCGATCGCGTGTCTGGCAGGCGATAACGGCGCCGGCAAATCGGCGCTGCTCGACGCGATCACCTGGGCGCTGTGGGGCGCGTCGCGCCTGAAGAGCGACGATGACCTGGTGGCGCTCGGCGCCACCGAAATGATGGTGGACCTTGAGTTCACCCTCGATGGGCAGGACTACCGCGTGATCCGCCGCCGCATCCGCGGCAAACGCAGCGGTCAGAGTCAGCTCGATTTTCAGGTGCGCGACGAGAACGGCTGGCGCTCGCTGACCCCCGGCGGCATCCGTGAAACGCAGCAGTTGATCATCCAGACGCTGCGCATGGATTATGAGATCTTCGCCAACTCGGCCTACCTCCGCCAGGGACACGCCGATGAGTTCACCCGCAAAGAACCGGCGAAACGCAAGCAGGTGCTGGCGGATATTCTTGGTCTGAGCGTGTATGAGGACCTTGAGAGCCGGGCGAAAGAGCGCGCCCGCCTCATCGAGGGGCAGATCCGCGGTCTCGAAGGGCAGATCGGCGAACTGCGCCGCCAGGCGGAACGGTGCGACCTGCTGACGGAAGATGTGCGTGTTGCCGAACAGCGTGTCGCCGATGTCACCGAGCGCGTCGCAGCGGCGCGGCTGGCGCTCGAGACAGCGACTGCCAGGGTCCAGGAACTCGAAACGGTGCGCGCCATCCGCAACGACCGCCAGGCGCAGATTCAGCAACGCCGCACCGAACGTGATGCGCAGGCGCAGAGTCTGGAACAGCAGCTGGCAAGGCAAAAGCGCGCTGAGTCCTTGATTGCGCGCCGCACCGAAATTGAAGCAGGCATCCGCGCCCTGCGCGCCGCTGAAGCGGAGCGTGACCGCCTCGGCGCCTTGCGCGACGAGTACGACCAACTCCAGGCGCGCCGCGCCACGCTCGTGCAGGCGATTTCCAGCGTTGAACACACCCTCCGCGCCGACGTGCGCGTTGCCGAAACTCAGGTGCAGACACTGCGCGAACGCGCTGCCCGCCGTCCCAGGCTGGTTGCAGACCTGGAGCGCCTGTCGGCGCACCTGGCGGGTCAGGCGCCGATTGCAGAAGAGTTGTCCGCTTTGCGTACCCGCCGCGCCGACCTGACCGACCGCCTCCGCCGCGTCAACGAACTGTTGCGCCGCCGCACGACGCTCGAAGGCGACATCAAACTGAAACACGACTCGCTGGTCGCCACCCGCGAAGAGCAGAAGCGTATTTTGCGCACCCTGGCGGATCAACTGAAACACGAAGCGCAGTGGCATGACGATCTTGCTGCGGCGCTTGCAGAACGTGACCGGCTCGAGGCGACTGCTGCCCGTCTTGAAGCGCTCCGCAACGATGAGCGCACCCTTGCCGAGCAGATCGGCGCGATGCGCGCCCAATGCGAGACCGTTCAGCGGCAGGGTGAACAGATCAACGACAAACTGCGTTTGCTCGGTCCTGATGTGACGGTGTGCCCGCTCTGCAAAAGCGAACTTGGGCACGACGGCATTGCCCACATCCAGGCGGAGTATGAGCGTGAACGCCAGGCGCTGCGCCAGCAGTACGCCATTGCAAAACGTGACGCCGAACAACTCGAAACGCAGCTCAAACGCCTGCGCGACGACATTCGCGCCGCAGAAAAGCGCCTTGCCGCGCTCCCCGCTCTCCAGGGAAGCATTGCGCGCCTGGAAAACGACCTCGCCAGATGCGACACGCTCCGCCAGCAACAGATCGAGGCGCAGCGCTTGCACGACGATGTGGCGATGCGTCTGATGAAGAACGATTACGAAATGGCGGCGCGCGAGGAGTTGAAGCGCATCGATGCCGAGATTACGGCGCTTGGCGCCGTTGAGTCGCTCGAACGTGAGATTGCCGCAGTTGATCGTCGAGTCAACGGTCTCGAAGACCTCAACCGTGAACAGGTGATGCTCCAGGCGCAGATTGATGCGCTACGTCGTGAGATCCGGCAGATTGATGATGAAGACCCGGCGTTGCACGAACAAGAGCAGATTGTCGCGGCATTGACCAGGCGCCTGGCGCAGGACGATTTTGCGCACGACGAGCGCGCGGCGCTTGCCGCGCTCGATGAACAGATTGCCGCATTAGGGTACAGCCGCGAGCGGTACGATCAGGCGCAGGCGGAGGCGCAGGCGCTGAAGCACTGGGAGGAAGACTGGACCCGCCTGCAACGCGCCGAAGAGTGGCTTGCCGAGCATGAAGGCGACATCGCGCGCGCGGCGGAGCGCCTGCGGCAGATCGACGCGCAGATCGCCGCTGACGAAGCAGAGGTGCAGCGCCTCAACGAACGGCTGCGCGACCTGGCGCCCGCCGCGCGCGCGCGCGACGAAGCCGACGCCAGATTTAACGAACTCCACCGCGAACTGCTGGCGCGTCAGAAAGACCTCGGCGAACGTCAGGCGGACCTGCGCCGCGCCCAGGAAGCTGCGCGCAGCCTCGCCGACGCGGAAGCGCGTCGCCTGGCGCTTCTTGAACGCAAGAGCCTGTTCGATGAACTGACCCTGGCGTTCGGGAAAAAAGGCATCCAGGCGATGCTGATCGAAACTGCCCTCCCCGAACTTGAGCGCGAAGCCAACCGCCTGCTCAGTCGAATGACCGACAATCAGATGCATTTGACCTTCGAGACGCAGCGTGACACCAAGAAGGGCGATGTCGCCGAAACGCTGGATATCAAGATTGCCGACGCGCTTGGCACGCGCGTCTACGATGCCTATAGCGGCGGTGAGGCGTTCCGCCTCGACTTCGCCATCCGAATCGCGCTCTCGAAACTGCTGGCGCGTCGCGCCGGCGCGCGCCTCGAAACCCTGATCATCGACGAGGGGTTCGGCTCACAGGACGCGCGCGGGCGTGAACGCCTGGTCGAGGCGATCATCTCGGTCCAGCACGACTTCCGCTGCGTGCTGGTGATTACCCATATTCAGGAACTGAAGGATATGTTTCCGGTGCAGATCGAAATCGTCAAAACATCCAACGGCAGTATCTGGACGATTGCGTAGAATCGCATGCGCCGGAACGTGTACGTGGAAGAGTGTCGATAGCGCCCATGGCAGTGTCAGCTCGTTTGGAACGGAAGAACCTGATTGTCATCGATCAAGAGGGACCGATGAGTCATACTGGCTTTTCCGATCTGTTGCCGGATTTCGTCTTTGTGCCGTCGCAATCGTTCGTCATGGGCACTCCCGAACATGAACTCGGAACGCTGGCAAAAACCTTTGGCGGCACACGCGAATCGTACCGCGAGGAGTCGCCACAGCATACGCTGACCCTTCCGCCGTTCGCTATTGCGCGCACACCGGTCACTAACGCACTCTTCGCTGCATATGTCGCCGATACAGGCGCCCGCTCGCCACTTATCTGGCGTGGCGCGACTCCTCCTGATGAATTGCGCGATTGTCCGGCGACCGACGTGAGTTGGGAGGAGGCGCAGCGGTTTTGCCACTGGCTGAGCGCAAAGACAGGAGTGCCGTATCGGCTGCCGACCGAGGCGGAATGGGAATATGCCGCGCGCGGTAGCGATGGACGGCGCTTTCCCTGGGGCGATGGCTGGGACCCGGCGCGCGCCAATACCCGCGATGGCGGCAGCGGCAGGGTGATGCCGGTTGGAGTGAATCCGTCCGGCGCCAGTCCGTTCGGTTGCCTCGATATGGCAGGTAACGTCTGGGAATGGACTGCATCGCTCGATGCACCGTACCCCTATCGCCCCGACGATGGACGCGAAGACTCCGATATTCCCGGCAGACGCATCCTGCGCGGCGGTTCGTTCGCCAATCCGCGCGGTTTTGCCCGCTGCGCCTGTCGCTTTCGCCTTGCGCCGACGGTGTGCAATGAGTTCCTTGGGTTTCGACTGGCATTTAGCGTGGTCTGATATGAAACGCTCGACCATCAACGCCATCCTGCGCGCCGCCGATGCGTTCATCCGTGAACGCGGCTTCTACCTGCCGCCATTTGCGTCCTGGATGCCGGAAGAGTGGCGCACGCGCGGACCCGAATGCGCCGAGATCGTTGAGAACGGTCTCGGTTGGGATGTCACCGATTTCGGAACCGACGACTTCGCGCATACAGGACTGACCCTGTTCACCCTCCGCAATGGCAATCCCCGCAATCCTGCCCGGAAACCGTATGCCGAAAAACTCCTGATCGTCGAAGATGGACAAATCACCCCGTTCCATTTCCACTGGCGAAAAACCGAAGACATCATCAACCGCGGCGGCGGCGTGCTCGCCGTTCAACTGTACGCTTCCACCCCCGACGAACAGCTCGATGAGGCGCAGACCATCGACGTTTCCCTCGATGGCGTTCGCTGCACCGTCGCTGCGGGCAGCATTGTGAGGCTTCGCCCCGGTGAAAGCATCACAATCCCGCCACGACTGTACCATGCCTTCTGGGGAGAAGGAGAGCGCGTTCTGGTTGGCGAAGTGTCTTCGCTCAACGACGATGCCGCCGATAATCGCTTTCTCCAACCGATCGGGCGGTTTCCGATCATCGACGAGGATGAGCCGCCGCTCTACTTGCTCTGCACCGACTACAAGCGCTTCTATGCTGCGTTTGACGAACGCCTGAGAAACCTTGACCATCCCTCATAAGCGTGTTACAGTAAACTGATACCTATGACAGTGTGTCATACACGATGGCAACAGTCACATTGCATCCCGGTAAAGAACGACCTGTGGTTCACCATCACCCATGGGTGTTTTCTGGAGCGATTGCACGCATTCAGGGACCGTTCCCTGAGCGCGGTGAAGTGGTCGATGTGCAGGCCGCCAGCGGCGAGTGGCTGGCACGCGGCTGCTGGAGCGACGGATCGCAGATCCGCATCCGCCTGTTTACGTGGAACCCGAACGAACCGCTTGACGATGCGCTGATCCGTCGCCGTATCGAACGAGCCATCGATGGTCGCCGCAGACTCGGCATGCTCACCGAAGACGGTGCGTGCCGCCTGGTCTACGCCGAGTCCGATGGCATCCCCGGATTGATTGTTGACCACTATGCCGGGTTTCTGGCGGTGCAACTGCTGACGCAGTCCATGGCGCAGCGCAGCGCAGCGATCACCCGCATTCTGGCGGAGACGCTGGCGCCACGCGGCATCTACGAGCGCAGCGATGCCGAGGTCCGTGACAGGGAAGGTCTTCCGCCCGCATCGGGCGCGCTGTGGGGCGCAACGCCGCCAGAGCGCGTGCGGGTGCGATTCCCCGGCGATCTCTGGCTTCCGGTCGATCTGTGCAGCGGGCAAAAAACCGGCGCCTATCTCGACCAGGCGTTCAACCGGTTGCGCGTCGCCGCCTATTGTGCCGGCGCGGAGATGCTGGACTGCTTCTGCTACACCGGCGGCTTTACCATTGCTGCAGCGCGCTCCGGCGCCCGCCGCGCAACGGCTGTCGATACGAGCGAGACTGCGCTGAACATGCTGCGCGATGGCCTTACGCTCAACGCCATCACCATGCCGGTCGAAACGGTGGCTGCGGATGTGTTCCAACTGCTGCGACGCTACCGTGAGGAGCAGCGGCGCTTCGATGTGATTGTGCTCGACCCGCCCAAGTTCGCCCATTCGCAAGCGCAGGTCGAGCGGGCAACCCGCGGCTACAAAGATATCAATCTGCTGGCAATCCAATTGCTGCGCCCCGGCGGGATTCTGGCAACGTTCTCCTGTTCCGGTCTGGTGTCGAGCGATCTGTTCCAGAAGATCGTCTTCGGCGCGGCGCTCGATGCGCGCCGTGAGGTGCAGATTATCGAGCGCCTGGCGCAAAGCCCCGATCATCCGGTGTTGCTGACATTTCCCGAAGGAGAGTACCTGAAAGGTCTGATCTGTCGTGTGTGGTAGATCGCCATGAGTTACAATATTATCGAAGACGGTCATATTTCGAGTCCGGCAGGATTCCGCGCCACTGGCGTCTCCTGCGGGCTGAAGGAAATTCGCGCGCGCGATCTGGCCATCGTCTATTCGCAGTCGCCCTGCCGTGTCGGGGCGCTCTTTACAACCAACCTGATCGTTGCCGCGCCGATCTTTTTCAACCAGGCGATCCTGGCGCGTAGCCGCGACAACATTCGCGCCATCGTCATCAATGCCGGGCACGCCAATGCCGGCACAGGCCAGCCGGGGCTGGCGACGGTGGTGGAGTGCGCCAAGATTGCTGCGGATGAACTCGAAGTGCCGCGTGACAGCGTGCTGATGCTTTCGACGGGGCAGATCGGCGTCATGCCGCCGCTCGACCGCATGCGAGAAGGAATCCGACGCGCCGCGTCTGAACTCGACAGCAATGGGGGACGCCGCGCCGCACTTGCTATTCTGACAAGCGATACGCGCCCGAAAGAACGCGCTTTCCGCGTGTCGCTCCGTGAAGGGCGAACGGTGACGCTGGCGGGCATGGCGAAAGGCGCACATATGGTCAGCCCGAACCTTGCCACACTGCTCTGCGTGATCACCACCGATGCGCCGATCGAGTCGCGCTTGCTGATGCGTGCGCTCGACCAGAGCGTGAGCCGTTCGTTCGGAAGACTGCACATCGACGGCGATATGAGCCCGAATGACGCGGTGTTGGTGCTGGCAAACGGCGCTGCTGGAGGACCTCCCATCGTCGATGGATCGCGCGAACTCGGCGTCTGGCAGCAGGCGCTCGACGCGCTGTGCCACGACCTGGCGCAGCAGGTGTTGCGCGATGCGGCTTTGGGCGGCAAACATATCTTCATTACGGTGCGCGGCGCTTCCACAGATGCGGCTGCCTCGCAGGTCGCGCGCGCGGTGGCGCGGTCGATGGCGGTGCGCCACATGTGCGCGCGCAATCTGCCCGATTGGGGCGGGATGCTCGTCGCGGTCGGCGCAAGCGGGGTGGATCTGCGCCCTGATCTGCTCGAGTTGCGCATTGGCGCCGTGACGGTGATGGATGATGGCGTGCCCGCACGTTTCGATCAAACGGCGCTGGTTCAGGCGTTATCTGGACCAGAAGTTGAGTTGTTGATTGACCTGCATACAGGCGCCGGTACGGCTACGGTATGGACGTGTACGGCCGGTGTGGAGCCATAAACCTATGAAATTACCCCTCTTCCCGCTGCATACGGTGCTGTTTCCGGGCGCACCGATCTCGCTCCATATTTTCGAGGAACGGTACCGCCTGATGATCGGTCAGTGTCTGGCGCAGCAACAACCGTTCGGGGTTGTGCTCCTCCGCTCCGGCAGCGAAGTCAGCCCCGACGACCCGTTCATTCGCAGTTTGCGCCGCCAGCTCGATGTGGACGATGACGATCCCGTGCGCGAGGCGGTTGTGCCATTCGAGATTGGCACCGTTGCGCGCATTACCGAAAGTCAGCAGTTCGACGATGGGCGCTACCTGCTGATCGCAGTGGGACAACGCCGCTTCCGCGTGCAGTATATCATTCAACATCAGCCGTACATCATTGCCTCGGTCACACAACTGGCAGAGGACACGTCAACCCTTTCGAGCGCAGAAATCACTAAAGTGCGCCAGACATATGAACGGTACTGGGCGACGATGACGCGCGTCACCGGGAGAGAGTACGAGTACGAGGAATTGCCCGTCGATGCCGTCGAACTCTCCTACTGGCTGGCGCATCGCTTACATGTGGACAATCAGCGGAAGCAGCGCTGGCTCGAAAGCGACGTTGCTACGCGCCTGCGCGAAGCGACCGGCATGCTCAATGTGGAGATTGCCATGCTCCCGCGCACCGGTTATCAACGCGCCAGCGATGTCTGGCCATGGTCGTGGAACTAACCTGCCAGCATTCGAGCCATGATTGTTGCAGCCTGCATGGTCACTCTGCGTTTGCCCGGCATTCGCTCGTTGAAGGAGAAACGGAGCATCGTGAAATCGTTGCTGAGCCGGATGCGCAACCGCTTCAACGTTTCGGTCACTGAAGTCGATGCGCACGACAATCATGGGCGCGCCGTCATCGGCATCGCCTGCGTGTCGGGATCGGGCGATTATGTCGAAGGGCAGATCCAGGCGGTGCTGCGCTGGATCGAGGAAGAACGTCCTGACCTCGAAATTCTCGCTGCCGACATTGAACTGCTGTGAGTGCTGGCATGGAAGAGGCGCTCCCCTACCCATTCCTGGCGATTGTCGGTCAGGCGGAGTTGAAGACAGCGCTTGTGCTGGCGTTGATCAACCCGCAGGTCGGCGGCGTGCTTCTGATTGGTCCCTACGGCGTCGGTAAAACGACCGCTGTGCGTGGGTTGCTCGACGTGATGCCGCTGGTTGAGGTTGAAGAAACCGATGAGGCGGGCAATCCGGTCAAACGCCGTCGTCCGATGCGCATCATCGAACTGCCGCTCAACGCTCGCATGGAAGACGTGGTTGGCGGCATCAATGAGCGCGTGGCGCTCGAACAGCAACGGGTGATGCTCGAAGAAGGCGTTCTGGCGCGCGCGCATCGCAATGTGCTCTACATCGACGAAGTCAACCTGCTCGATGCGCGGGTTGTTGATGCCATTCTCGACGCTGCGGCGCAGGGGCGCACCTTTGTGCGTCGCGGACCGATGACGCGGCTCTATCCATCGCAATTCGTGCTGATCGGTTCGATGAATCCGCAAGAAGGGACGCTACGCCCGCAAATCCTTGATCGTTTTGGATTGCGGGTATGGGTGGCGCCGTTGATGGATCGCGATCAGCGACTGGAGATCTACCGGCGCGCGCGTCGCTTCCGCGAACACCCGGAAGCATTTCGCGCCGGCTATGCTGATGAAACCAGCAAACTCAAGCAAGAGATCGCCGCAGCACGCGAGATTCTGCCCCAGGTGACGATCGAACCGGCAGCCGAACAGTTCGCCATCGACTGCATCCAGCGCCTCGCCATTCCTTCGCATCGCGCCGAGATCGCGCTCTTCGAAGCCGCGCGCGCGCGCGCCGCCGCTGATTTTCGCCTGACCGCCACGATTGACGACATCCGGCGCGTGGCCATCCTGGCGCTCCGGCAACGACGCAGTGTGCAGATCGATGAATATGCCGCTGCAATCGCACTTGAAGATGCCGCTATCGAGCGTGTGATGAACAGCAACGGCGCTGTTTCGTCCCGGCGACGGCACTCGCGCAAAAAAACGTCTTCCGACCGCGCCGAAAGCGTCACCCTGCCCACGCCAGCAGATGCTGCCTATCAGGATCGCTTATCAGATACGTGAGCATCTGATCGGGAACGTCGCGCAGACGCCAGATCAAGCGCTGCGCCACCTGATGATCGAAGGCGATCTGCGCATTTCGCAGCACATCCTCCGGGTCGAACAGCCCGCGTCCTCTGGCATCGAAACTGTTGGCGACGTAGCGCATAACATCCTGGCGTAGACGAGGCGTCAGCGACATGCCTGCGCGCCTGAGCGCGACAGCCAGCGGCTCAGAACATTCCATGCGGTTCCACTGCGTCGAACCAATGATCTGAAACAGATGCTCACGGGCTGCAGCAGCATCACGCCGGCCAGCGCGCAGCCACAGGCGCTGCACTCCGACCGGCGCTGGCGCCGGCGGATGCCGTGCAGAATGGCTGACCTGGCCGGCGCGGAAAGCAATGATGCCAGCGCGACGCAGTACATCGCCGCCCAGCACACCCACGCCCTCGGCCGTATTGACGGTCGCTGTAATCGAGACGTTCGAGGGCACAATCGGGCGCTCATCGTCGGGAACGCCAGGGAGACTCAGGCGCGTGCGACCTTCCTCATCAACGCTCAGCAGCGTCGTGAAATAGTAGTTTACCTCTGCCGGATGCATGCCATCGAAGCACACGACGAACACTTTGCCGGCGCTGCCCGGGTCCGCCGCCTCCTGCAACAGTTCGAGGAAGCGCAACGAGGTAAAATGATCGAACAACGAGCGAAACGAGCGCTCATCACCGGTTGCCTCGAGCCAGGAGGCATTACCGTTGATCAGCGCATACTGCGGGCTGTCATGGCCAAGGAGCGTCTCGGCGAACAATGTCACCAATTCGGTCTTGCCGGCGCCCTCGATACCGGTCAGCACCACGAACGGATTGGTTTTCAGCGACACGTAGTACGCAACGATCAGCGTGCGGGAGAATGGCAGACCAGCAGTGCGCGCAAGCGCCACCATGCGCTGGATCAACTCCTGCTCACCAAATGCGGCATCCCAGTTATCGCGGCTGCTCAGACGCAACAACGGCGGTCGCGGACCATACCGGGTCGCCTTCCGCAGGCCCTCGCCGGCCACTCCCCCGGCAACGGCGCCGGCGGGATTCGGAAAGTGCAGCATACACCACCTTCAGATTTCGCTAATGTGCGGCGCGTCCGTAGCGGATTTCAGAAGAGTCTCCGACATTGAGTTCACGGAAATCACCCAGCACAACCGCGTGATCGCCGATCAGACTCGATTGCAGCGTGGCGGAGACGATCTGCGCATCGCGATTGATAATAGAGTCGCGAATGATCGAGTCCTTGACGACCGCTCCCGCCGCTATCGAGACATATGGACCGATGATCGAATTGATCACCTGCGCCGTATCGTCGATATAGACGGGCGGAATAATGATCGAACCATTCAATCGAGCGGGATCGACATGATCTCGCCCGTGATTAAGCAGGTACCGATTCGTTTGCAACACCGTTTCCGGTTTCCCGCAGTCTTCCCAGACATCGACCGTCGGCGCGGTGAAGCGGGCGCCATTCTCAACCATCAACTGAAGGGCGTCGGTCAGGAAGTACTCGCCTTTTGTCTGAATGTTGCGAAGCATGAGCACTTCAATCGCGCGCATCAGCCACTGGATATCGCGCAGATAGTACAGACCGATCATTGCCAGTTTCGAGTCATCGGTGGCCGGTTTTTCCACGAGCCTGGTAATGAACCCATCCTGGGTGAACGCCACCCCGAAGCGGCGCGGATCGTCCACTTCCTTACAGAAGATGGCGCCATCGATATCCTGTTCGGTCAGATGGCTCAAGTCCGCCTCGAAAATCGTATCCACGAACAGGATGAGCGTGGGACCATCAACGACTTCGCGCGCCAGGTAGACGGCGTGCGCCTGACCTTTCAGTTCGGTTTGTTCGATGAACCGCGCCGGGATTTTGTAGTGCGACGTGACATAGTCGGCGATTTGATTGCCCAGATACCCGGTGATGAAGATCATCTCGTCAATCGAAAAGCGCGTCAACGTATCGAGGATATGTCCGAGGACGGGCTTTCCGGCGACCGACACCAGTGGCTTGGGTTTGCTGTACGTATGCGGACGCAGGCGTGTGCCAAGCCCGGCGGTGGGAATAATGACTTTCATAGATGTCCTGTTCCTGGCGCTCTTAAGTCAGTTTTGACCGCTGCGCGAGGCGCAACCGCAGCCGCCGCCACAACACGCGCTGGTTGGCGGGTCGCCCGAGCGCCTCGATGCTGCATCCGTTCTAAGGGCGATAACGGAGATTGTGCGCCGTACCTGAGGACTGCCACACACGGGACAGTCGATGATCTCGTCGGCGCGATGGAATGGTCGCAGCGCATCGAAGACGTGCGCGCAATCACTGCACTGATACTCGTAGAGCGGCATAGGACGTGTTGCGTTCAAGCGGAAACCATATACGTTGATTATAGCACGATTGTCGAACCATTGGAACAGCGGCAACCCCAAGCGGGGACGGTGGTGTAGCGCAGCGCGCGCAACGGTTCGCGTATCGTCCTGAACCGCAGCCCGAAACCTGTGACCTGTGCATGGCGCCGTCGGCGTGGTTGCCAGCCGTTGCGCATCGGGTGAAGGTGAGAAACGTTCAGCGTCAACGAATGGCGTGCGACAGATGAGCCTGGGGGCACGCCATCCGCGAAAGGCGCATCAGCCGTCTGGTCATGGCAAGAGCGAAGGGTGCATCACTGTGTGCGGGATGGATGAACGAAAGGAAGAGGAGTCGCGCGCCAGAAAACTCAACAACAGCATATTGAACTGATCCGGCTCGTCGAGAAACGGGAAGTGGCGACTCTTTGGCATCACCACAACCTGCGCCAGTGGCACGTGATGGAACAGATCCGCCTGATTGGGATTGACGATTTCATCACGCCCGCCGTGGACAATCAATGCCGGAACTTGCAGACGTGACAGTTCCGGGCGCAGATCGGTGTACAACATCGAAGCAACGGAACGTTGCAGCGTTCCCGCAGAAGATTTCAGACTGTCATCGAGGATCTCGTGCACCGAGGGGTCGTTGGTTTCGCCCAGAAAATGGCGGAATAGCAGGCGGCGCAGCCAAGGTGTACTGGCAAATACATTGGCGATCGGGCGATGATAGGTCAATTTAAGGAACCAAGAGAGCGAGTTGCCGACAATCGGCGCTCCTACCGTCACGACTTTGGCAATGCGGGTGGGGTAATCGAGCGCTGTCTTGAGCGCCACCATGCCACCCATCGAATGGCCTACCAGCAAAACTTTATCGATCCCTAACGCATCGAGGAAGCGGATAACCTGATGGCTATAGTTGTGAATACTTTCCGACGGGCTTTTGTGGCGCGACTCGCCGAAACCCCAAAAATCGAACGAGTACGCACGGTACTTCTTTTTCACCTCTTCGATCGTCGGGTACCAGTAGCGCCAGCTCCCCATCCAGCCGTGCAGAAAGAGGACCGGACGACCACGCCCAAACACTTCGTAGTGTACCGTCTGGTTGTCAATGACAATGATGCTCATAGGTATATCGTACCATCTTCTGAACGCCTGATCATCAGGAATCCAGTCCTATATCGAGAGAACATCTGTTACGCGCCGCGCATAGTGACGGTATCGGTCAAACGGGTGCGCACCAGCGTCAGATGCTGTTCGCGCTCGCTTAACGACCGCCGCAGCCGGTGCTGCAGTGTGGCGATATCTTCTGAGATAGCGCGCAGTTGTTGCATCTCGCGCTCGAGATCATCGAGCAACTGGCTGGCTTGCAACGCTGCCATCGCGTTTGCGCGGTCACGCGACAGCGCCCCCAGGCGATCCTGGATTGCCGCCAGCAACCCCATCAGATTTGCCCAGGCTTCGTTATCCTGGCGATCACGCGCCTGCAAACCGTGCTGTCGCCCATTGAGCCAGGACTGAATCTGCTCCTGGAGGTCGCTCAGCCGCAACTCCAGTTGATCGATGGTGGCCAGCAGATCCGGCGACGTTCGGGCAATGCCGCCGTTCTGCGCCAGCGCCTCGAGGCGTCCCTGCAGCGTCGAGAGGGATGCGCCGAGTTGCGCCTGGCGCATGGCGACTGCTTCCTGTTCGTTGAGCAGGTCGAGCAGCATCTCACGCAGTTGGGCGGTCTCACTGGCGACCCGCGCCGATTGCTGATGGAGCAGATGCGGCACGAACCAGAGCAGCAGCGCAAGCAGTGCCAGCACCATAATGCCAAGCGCAACGAAGAGAACAGACATACCATACACCCCCTTGTTCACTCCTGCCATTCATTATACGAGGATGCGATTACCAGGGTCAACGGTTCCTGGCTTCGCAGGATGACATGTGGATTACACCGGCTTTGACAACTTCTGTTTCGACTTCTATAATGCCACTCGCCACACGGTTCACAGAACAGCGACAGATAAGAATGCACAGAACAGACATGAAGATGCTCAGTCGTATTCAGCGTATCATCCGGCTGATAGCGATCCTCACTGCCAGCGCAGTCCTCGTTGCCTGTAGTGTTGGATCCAATACGTCCCTCTATGTGCCCGATCTTTTGGATCGCCCGCAGGAGTTCAACGGCAAAGACATTACCGTATCCGGCGCGTATCTGGATCGCAATGGACGCCAGGTGTTGGCGCTCGGCATCAGCACCCTCGATAATGGTCTGGACGCACAACCGCTCGGCGAGACGATCTGGCTCGAAGGATTCCCGCGCGAAGCCACGACCGAACTCCACCGTCCCGGCGATGCCGTCTATGGGTTTGTGCGCGTGCAGGGGCGGTTTGAAACCGGCGGTCCATTCGGCGTTGACAATGCTTACCGGCATCGAATCATCGTGGCATCCGCCGAACCGATTGAACGGGTGCGCCGTCAGGAATATCGGATCGAGAACCGTCCGCTTGGCGAAGGCAAAGTCAGTCTGTTCGATCTCGTCGCCGATCCAGCGCGGTATAACGGTCAGACTGTTACGACCCAGGGATACTATTTCTGGAACTCGCTGATCTATGTGCTTGCGGAAGGGGTTTCGACAGAAGAAGATGGGAGCAGCCCACAACCGATCGGCAACACGATCTGGATGGAAGGATTTCCGCCGAGCGTCTCTGGCGAACTGAACGTGGGACCGAACAATAGTTTTGTCTGGGGGCGCGTTGAAGTGACAGGTCTCTTCCAGGGCGGAGGGAATTTCGGTAAAGACGGCGCCTACCCGGCACAGTTGTTGCTCGACCCCAATAACCCGGCAAGCGCGCGTCCGCTCGATCCAAAGAAATAAGACGATACGAGACTGCGGTGTACTACTTTGTCGAGCGCATGACCGAAGACGATATCGATCAGGTGCAGATGATCGAGCGCGCCAGTTTCAGCACGCTCTGGTCGGTCAACACCTATCGCCACGAATTGCGTTCGCCTGCAACGAGCCGATATATCGTCGCTCGCGCGTCGCCGACTCCCCCGCCGCCGCGCACGGAACGTCCCTCTTTTCGACGCGGGCTGCTCGCGCATCTGCTCCCAGGGTTTCTTGGACAACCACCATCTCACACCCATGATTTTCCGATCGTTGGCTACGGTGGCGTCTGGCTCAGCGTCGATGAAGGGCACATCACGACGATTGCCGTGGCGCCAGCCTATCGTGGGCGTGGAATCGGAGAACTGCTGCTCAACGGGTTGATCGATCAGGCGCTCGAACTGAATGCCGACGTGCTGACGCTCGAGGTGCGCATCAGCAATATCGTCGCTCAACAGTTGTACCTGAAGTATGGCTTTCGCCCTGCCGGAACGCGCCCTCGCTATTATACGGACAATGGCGAGGACGCGCTGATTATGTGGACGGATCCGATC
The DNA here is from genome assembly GCA_937935075.1 of uncultured Roseiflexus sp. Classification (GTDB taxonomy): domain Bacteria; phylum Chloroflexota; class Chloroflexia; order Chloroflexales; family Roseiflexaceae; genus Roseiflexus. The sequence goes on from CALGYB010000089.1 coordinate 23,379, forward strand.
CGCAGCCCTGCGTATCAGGAGAAGCTACGTCAACTCCGTGAGCGATTGTTTGCCCGGTTACGCGAGGAGGCGAATGAATCAGGACCGCTGCACAACGATCTCCGCCTCGAAATGGAGTAATACCTCTGTCTACACTTCCATCACGACCGGCAGCACCATTGGGCGGCGACGAGTCTGCCCGTAGAGATAGTCGCTCACCACATCCTTGATCTTGCGATTGACGAAGGCGCTGTCCATCTCTGTCTTGCCGCCGCCATTGCGCCTGGACAACGCATCCCGCACGATGTTCTTGGTCGACTCGATCAGATCGTCGGACTGACGCATATAGACGAACCCGCGCGAGACGACGTCCGGTCCTGCCACCAGTTCGCCTGTTGTCCGGTCGATGCTGACGACCACCATCAGAATGCCGTCGCGCGCCAGGAGTTGTCGGTCGCGCACGACCACCTGCCCCACATCGCCAACCGTTGTTCCGTCCACATAGACGTATCCCACGGGGACTTTGCCTGTTGTCCGCGCATAGTTGCGGCTGAATTCCATGACCGCGCCGTTTTCCGGGATGATCACATTTGAGTCGGAGAACAACCCGCCCATGCCAAGCGCAAGTTTCCGGTAGAGCATCATATGGCGATAATCGCCGTGAAACGGCACGACAAACTCCGGGCGCAGAATGGCAAGGACCATCTTGAGCTCTTCCTGTGCAGCGTGACCTGAGACGTGCACCGCAAGCCCCGACGGGTTGTCGCTATAGATGACCTCCGCCCCCAGGCGAAACAGGTTGTTGATCACCCGATTGACCGACACCTCATTGCCGGGGATGGGGGTTGCCGACACCACGACCGTATCGCCTTCTTTGATCTTAACGTGCGGATAATCGCGGTTTGCCATGCGCGCCAGCGCCGACATTGGCTCTCCCTGGCTGCCGGTGCAGATGACCGCCACCTGATCATCGGTGAGACCGGCCGCCTCCTGTGGCCGGATCAGCGTCCCCTGTTGTGCGCGCAGATACCCGAGTTCGAGTGCGATGCGCGTTGTATTCTCCATGCTGCGTCCGGCGACGACAACTTTGCGCCCATATGCTTCTGCCGAGTCGATCACCTGTTGCACCCGCGATACGTTCGAGGCGAAGGTTGCAACGATAATTCGCCCGGGTGCAGTTGCGAAGATCGAGTCGAACGCCTCGCCGACGACCTGTTCGCTCGGTGTGTATCCTTTCGACTCGACGCGCACGCAGTCGGTGATCAGCAACAACGGCGATCGCCGCCCCAACTCCGAGAGTTTGATCAGATCGGTTGGTCGTCCATCGACCGGCGTATGGTCGAACTTCCAGTCGGTCAGGTAAATTGCCAGTCCGACAGGCGTATCGATGGCCAGACCGACCGTATCCGGGATCGAATGCGCCACGCTAAACGGTTCGATAGAGAAGGAACCGACAGTAAATGGCTCGCCTGCCTGCATTTTTATCAGCCTGGCGTGATCGAGCAGGCGATGTTCCTTGAGTTTGCCCGTCAGCATGCCCAGGGTCAGCGGCGTACCATAGATCGGCGGAAAATCGAGTTCCGGCGCCAGGTATGGCACTGCGCCCATGTGATCTTCGTGCCCGTGGGTCAGCACAATGGCCTTGATTTTGTCCTTCTGGTCACGCAAATAGGTGATGTCCGGCAGCACCAGATCGACGCCGAGCATATCGGCTTCCGGGAACATCACCCCACAATCGAGCACCAGAATCTCATCGTTTTGTTCCAACACCCACATGTTGCGGCCCACTTCACCGGCGCCGCCGAGCGGAATTGCACGTAATCTGTTTTTTGCCATAGGTGCATATGAGGCGACAACTCTTCGGTTGTTCCCGCCTCGCTCCTTTCCTTTCCGGCTGCTCCTGGAGCAGCCCCACTACAATGCAATCGACTATTGCACAGGCCGAAGCTCTCAGCCTGTTATGCCCCTGATAATGCCGGCTGCGCATCGTTCAAGCCGGCGTGCGCGCGGATTTCGCGCAACAGATCATCACGGTTTTCAACACCGGAGTAAATCGGCAAACGCCCGGCGCCGCATGCCTGCCGATGCAGCCAGCGCACTAGCGGATTGCGAATCTGAATCGATGGATCATCACGCAACGTCACCTCATCGAGAGGATCATCTGCATCGTCATTGCAGCGCCGAATGCCAACCACACTGCTCCATGGGCAGGTGAGCGCAATACCAAACGACGTAAAGCGCAACCCGACGTCGGTCGGCGTATACTGCGCGCCCAACTCCTCGAGGATGCTCCACGCCACCAGTGGCGTTGCTACCAGCAACACGACCATGAGCAATGCGGGAATTATCTGACCGAGCGACAGTCCGCGGTCAAGGTTTTCGCGCAACGCCTGAAACAATCCAGTAGAAGGATCACTACTGGTCGCAATCGAGATGCGCAGCGTCCACAGTGCAAACACCCAGATCAACAGCGCGCCGATCAGCAATGCCATGGCGCTGCGCCGTCCAGACGGAGAGAGACGATACGTCGTCATGGGCAATCAGAACAATGACAGTTGTTGCACTTCGGGTTCATCCGGCTTGTCAGGAGCGACAGCCGACTGAGCGCTCTGTGCTTCCGCCTGCGCAATGAATTCCGGCAATCTCCGAAAATCGGCTTCGATCAACGCCCGGTACTGCGGTTGATGAAGCGCCGCAGCCGGATGCATCATTGGAATGATCATGCGCCCGCCGATCCAGCGCGGCTGACCGTGAATGCGGGAGATTTTTTCGCCGGGGAACCAGCGCGCCATCGAGAAGCGCCCGAGGGTCACAATGACCAACGGGTTCAATGCTGCAATCTGCCGATCGAGAAACTGGCTGCATGCGGCGATTTCGTCCGGCTGCGGGTCGCGATTATCCGGTGGCCGATGTTTGATGACATTGGCGATGAAGACTTCACTGCGCCGTAGACCGGCAAGCCCAAGCAACTCTTCGAGAAACTGCCCGGCAGCGCCAACGAACGGCCGTCCCTGGCGATCTTCGTGGAAGCCGGGCGCTTCGCCGATGAACATAACTTTTGCGTCTGCTGGTCCTTCGCCTGGAACGGCTCTCATCGCCGACTGATGCAGCCGGCATGCGGTGCATGCGCGCACTTCGTCGGCAATTTGCTGAAGCATGTTGGCTGCGCTCAACGCTGCATTCCTCGACAATTACGAACTTTCTTCATTTATTATACCATCTTCGTCGGGTAGTGCAGCGTTCGCCTTCTGCTCTCTTCGTGGAGCGCTATTGTGACTCGCCCTGGCTGCGTTCGACGTTGTCGGGACCGATGAGGGATCACGGCCGTTCCCGGTCACATGAGCACGTTCCTCTTTTTGTACGTCGTGGTGCTCTTCACTCAGATGGGGATCAAGGCCGCTCCAGGTCGCAGGCGCCGGTTCTTTCGGGGGCTGGCGCCGCCGGCGCCTGGCGCGCATCGAGTGATGCTTCGATACTGCATGCTGGAGAGCAATGAGAAGGACGCTGGCAACCAGAAACATCCCGAGACCGGCGCCCCACGGCAGATCGGCAGACAGACGCCGCAGCAAAAGGGTTTCGACTGCAATAGCCGCCCCGACCACCAACGCCGTTTTCAGAACGCTGTTCATTCGTACCGGTTCTCTACGCTACATCATCAGACAGGTTCTCAGTCACGACGCCCTTCCTCGGGACGCACTTCGCGCCCCTGGTCGAGCGTGTAGTTCGCGGTATCAAGGTGCGTGGGTTTGGCAGCCTGTTGCACAATGATGCCCAGCTTCAACGCGACAATAAACCCGCCAACGCCAACGACAGCAAGTATCAGGATCAAGCACAAAATCGTTGTGAGCATCGCAGTCATCGTCTATTCTCCTTGGGTATCGGACCGCAACCGGCTAATGATATCGTGTTATGCTCAACATACGCATCTGGCGACGCCACGTTTCACCTTCTGCAAGTAATAATCGTTCCGACGTGCATGGAGATACGGTCTGTGCCATAATACCCAATCGACGCAGTCCTGGCGGACAGGAGTTGCACCGCATCATGTGGTAAACTCATAGAACAATCAACCCAAACCTGGACGAACAAGGACGTGGAGCGGCTTGGGCTGCGACAGGCTCAGCCAACGTCAGCCGCAAGGACGCGGAGCGGCTTGGGCTGCGACAGGCTCAGCCAACGTCAGCCGCAAGTCGGTCAACACCGGCAATTATTGTGCAACGTCTGATTGATCGCTCTATAAGGACCATCGTGGCGCTGGAGCAACGTATGTGTTCGGGTATGCTGGTGATATGGCTCGTCTTGCAGAAATGACGCTGCCTGCATCACTGCGCGAGCGACTGGCGCAGGGGCATCCCTGGGTGTATCGTGACCATGTTCCGCCTCATGAGCGCCTGCCATCCGGCGCCTGGGTCATCGTCCGCTGCGGCGCGTGGCGCGGGTATGCGCTGTGGGATGCGGAAGGTCCGATTGCGCTGCGGATCTTTTCGACGCGACGCCTGCCCGATACTGCCTGGCTGTGCGAACGGCTGACTGCTGCGTGGAATCTGCGCGCACCGCTGCGTGCTGCGGGTATTACCGCATATCGTTGGGTCTTCGGCGAAGGGGACGGACTGCCCGGCATTATTGTGGATCGTTACCACGACGTGGCCGTGATTCAGGCGTATTCCGCCGGTACGCTGACGCTTGTCGATGACGTGGCAACCATGATCCTCAACGTCGATCCGACGGTGCGTCGTGTGGTGCTCCGCACAGGAGCAGGGCTGCGCTCGGCAGCGCATGAAGGTGACGAGGAAGATGGCGCTGCGCGACTGCGACCGCTACGCGGCGAGCCGCCACCGCGCGAGATGGTGGTGGTTGAGCACGGGATGCGTTTTGCTGTTGCGCTCCATACTGCACAAAAAACAGGCTTGTTCCTCGATCAGCGCGAAAATCGACGGTTTATCGAAGGACTCGCTGCCGGGCGCACGGTACTGAATTGTTTTGCCTATACCGGCGGGTTTTCGCTCTATGCGCTGCGCGGCGGCGCACGGCAGGTCGTCAGCGTCGATATCGGCAAAGGTCTGGCAGCAGCGACGGCGCGTAACCTGGCGCTCAACCGTCTCGACGATGGACGCCATCGCTTCGAGACGGCCAATTGCTTTGAGTTGCTGGAACAGTACGCTGCCGCAGGGCAACGCTTCGATCTCGTCATCCTTGATCCGCCCAGTTTTGCGCGGCGAAAAGAAAGCCGATATGCAGCCCAGCGCGCCTATGCGCGATTGAATGCGCTCGGGATGCAGTGCGTCCATCCTGGCGGTTTGCTGGCGACGGCAAGTTGTACCACGCAGGTAGGACCAGACGCATTCCGGGAGGCGCTGGCGGCCGCAGGCGTCCTTGCCGATCGACGCTTGCGGATCATTCACGAAGCCGGGCAGCCGCTCGACCATCCGGTTCCGGCGCACTTTCCCGAGGGGCGATACCTGAAGTTCGTGGTTGGGCGGGTGGAGGAAGCGGTGTAAGTTGCGTGGGGCGCGCCGCTCATGCGCTTGTTGGGTAGGCGAAGGCATTGCCTTCGCCTACCCGGTCGCACTTCGGTCAGCGATTGTTCGGATAGGCTCGGAGTCACTCCCCGGAAGAAGAGAGATCTGAGGGGTCCTGATGCATCAAACGGGTGACTCAACAAAGGGCTGGTCGGAACAATCGACCCTTGTGAGCAGCCCCGGAGGGGCTTGCACGCTCTCAGCGAGGGCTTCAGCCCGCAGCGATACCGCGTTTCGTGACGTATGCGCCGACTTATTCAATCATACGTTCTATTGTTTATGTCGACGCATTCGTGCATTCGTCGGCATGACCCTGACTCTTATTGCGGCAATGCTGCTCTGTTCCTGCGGTTCAGCAGTTCCTGAAGGAGGCGGAACGATGACCTTCACTCTCACAAGCTCGTCATTTACCGAAGGCGGCGCAATCCCGCGCGATCATACGTGTGATGGCGCTGACCGTTCGCCGGCGTTGCGCTGGGAAGGTGCGCCGTCAGCCGCCAGTTATGTGTTGATTATGGACGATCCAGACGCGCCTGTTGGTACATTTACGCACTGGGTGTTGTACGACATCCCCGGCGATCGCACAGAATTGGCCGAAGGGGAATCAACGGTCGGGCTGGCAGGCGGCAACGATTTCGGCAGGCGCGGCTATGGCGGACCGTGCCCGCCACGCGGCAGGGGTGCGCATCGCTACTTCTTCCGTCTCGCGGCGCTCGACATTCCATCGCTGAGTCTGCCGCCCGGCGCTGCCCGGCGCGACGTCGAAGCCGCCATGCGCGGTCATGTGCTGGCGACCGCCACGCTGATGGGACGGTATGAACGCCGGTGATCATTACTGCGATGAGCGCACTGTCACCTGACGTGCGGCGTATGCGATCAATCCGATGCCGATCAAGATCAACAGTGCGAGACCGATCAGCTTGGCATCGGGGCTGATGTCGGCGATGCCAAGCAATCCGAAACCTGCGCTCAGCCCCCAGTAGAGCGCCAGAATCTGGCGCAGTGACATGCCGCTGTCGAGCAGGCGGTGGTGGAGGTGGTCGCGTCCGCCGCGCATCGGTTGTTTGCCGCTGGCAGTGCGCGCGACAATCAGCCAGGCAACGTCGAGGATCGGCACCCCCAGCACCAGCAGCACCGTTGCCAGTTTCGCTCCGCCGATGATCGCGCTGACGCCGAGGATGAACCCGAGAAACTCTGCGCCGCTGTCGCCCATGAAAATGCGCGCGGGAGGAAGATTGAAGATCAGGAACCCGGCGCATGCCCCGGCGAGCGTGAGCGGCAGTAGCGCGATCGTCGTTTGTGGTGGGTCGAGCCGGAGGGCGTGCAGCGCCAGCATCACCGCTGCGATCAGCGACACGCCGGCCGCCAGGCCGTCGAGGCCGTCTGACCAGTTGATAGTGTTTGCCATCCATCCCAGCCAGAAGATTGTCGCCAGGATTGCCAGCCACGGACTGACATCCCATAGACTGACCTGGCCGACAAATGGCGCGTTGAAGGCGGTCAGGAGAATGCCACGCGCCTCGGTGGGCAACCCCAGCGCATCGGGATAGCGCCGCTGATCCCAGAGGTATGGACCGACTGCAATCAGTGCTGCGCCGATCTGAGCGATGAATTTAGGGAGCCACGGGAGTTCGACGACATCATCGAGCCACATCACCAGGAAGATGAGCGTCCCGCCGGCCAGGAGCAACCCGATGCGCAGCACCTCGAACTCCGAGCGACGCAGCGCCGGATCGAGCGTACTGAAGATGAAGGTGGCAAGCAGCGCAGTCACGAAGCCGGCATAAATGGCGATACCCCCGACATTAGCGGTAGGGCGCGCATGGGTGCGGCGCCCGCCGGGGCGCTGCACCCATCCACGTCGTTCACAGAGGCGAATGACCGGGGGAACCGTGAGCGCAGTCGCAACAAAGGCGATCAAAAAGGCGCTCATCAGCGCCACAATGGTCAAAAGTGACATGACGCTTCGCAAATCGGCGGCGCCGATGCATCATCCTGATAGAGCGTGTGAGCGTATGTCCGAAACCGCGCCCTATGAGGCGCGGTTGGGCAGGCGACACTGCTTTTGCCTATCCTATTGACTTTTTCAGAAACGCGCTGAGACATCTGGAGCGCTTCCACATCACCCTGTGCCGAACAGCCGGTCGCCTGCATCCCCCAGACCGGGAATGATATACCCGCGATCATTCAGATGATCGTCGAGCGCCGCCAGATGGATCGGCACGTCGGGATGCGTCTCGTGCAGCGCCCGTACTCCTTCGGGTGCGGCGATCAGCCCGAGGAACTTGATCCGGCTTGCGCCCCATTCCTTCAGTACGGTCACGGCGGCAACCGCTGAGCCGCCGGTGGCGAGCATGGGATCGAGCACCAGGCAGAGATCGACATCCACCTGCGGCGGCAGTTTGTTGTAGTACGTCACCGGCTTGAGGGTGGCGTGGTCGCGGTAGAGACCGAGGTGCCAGACATGCGCCGTAGGAATGAGGTCGAGGATGGGATCGACCATCCCCAGACCTGCGCGCAGAATCGGCACCAGACCGATGCGCTCGGCAATCTGATGACCGTGGTAGGGCGCGAGCGGCGTCTCGACGCTGTGTTCCTGAAGGGGCAGATCGAGGGTTGCTTCGTACAGCAGGAATTGCGAGAGTTCGCGCACCAGTTCGCGAAACTTCTTCGGTTCAGTCGTTGCACGGCGCAGCAGCGTCAGTTTGTGATGGACGAGCGGGTGCTGCGAGATACATACCTGTTTCATAGCGCCTCCGGTTGCGCTGGCATTATACCGCGCTACGTCAAGTGGATGTGCGCTGAATCTTCCCCGGCGCGGCGCTGCCCGCCGTATAATACCACGTGATTGATGTATTAATATGGAAACGACCGAATCATGAACATTTTACAACGATTATTCCGATTTCGACTGCCCATCTGGCTGGTCATACCGCTGCTGGCGTTTGTATTGACGCTGGGGGTTGGGGGCGGCTATCTGCTGGCGCTGCGCGTGACCACTCCCTGCCCGCTTCAGGCGGAAGAGTGCGCTGCGCTGACGAATTTCTGGCGCGTCTGGCAACTGGCGCGCGACAATTTTGTTGACCCGGCCGCCGTCGATCCGCAGCGTATGAGCGATGGCGCCATCAACGGCATGCTCGATAGCCTGGGAGACCAGGGGCACACGCGCTACCTGAATGCCGACGAAGCGGGGCGGGAGCGTGAGGCGCTTTCCGGCAGGTTCGAGGGGATCGGCGCCTACATCGATGTGCGCGATGGTCAGCCGCGGATTGTCGCTCCTATCGAAGGATCGCCAGCCGAACGCGCCGGGTTGCGCCCCGATGACCTGATCCTGCGCGTCGATGGAGACGATGTGCGGGGAGTGACGGTTGAAGAATTGCGCAATCGGGTGCGTGGACCGAAGGGCACACAGGTGGTGTTGACGATCCAGCGCGCCGGTGTGGCGGCGCCGTTCGATGTGACGATTACGCGCGAGGAGGTGAATGTTCCCAGTGTGACCTGGCGCATGCTGCCCGACCGGGTCGCTCTCATCAAGATCAACCGCTTTGCCGAGCGCACCGGAGCGGAACTGCAACAGGCGCTGCTGGAAGTGCGGGCGCAGGAAGCGCAGGCGATCATTCTCGATCTCCGCAATAACCCCGGCGGGCTGGTCACGCAACTGGTCGCCGTGGCAAGCCAGTTTATGCCGGAAGGAACGACCGTGCTGATCGAACAGGACCGCGACGGGGCACAACGTCCATACACCACCGGCGAAGGCGGGCTGGCGCTTGACATTCCGCTGGTCGTGCTGGTGAACAGCAACAGCGCCAGCGCCGCCGAGATTCTCGCAGGCGCGTTGCAGGAGAACGGACGCGCGCGCGTCATCGGTCAGGCGACGTTTGGCACAGCGACGGTTCTACGTCCGTTCGATCTAGAAGGCGGCGCCCAGGTGCGTCTGGGCACATCGCAGTGGTTAACGCCAAAGGGGAAGGTCGTGCGTGGCGTCGGCATTCAACCCGATGAACTGATCGCGCTGGCGCCGGGCGTGGCGCCGCTGACCCCCGCAGAGGCGGCGGCGCTCAGCCCCGAAGAACTCCGGCGCAGCAACGATATTCAGTTGCTGCGCGGGTTGGATATCGTTCGCGAAGCACTGGTGCAGAAAACGCCATGATGCGCCGTTCTTTTGAGATGAACATTGCAAAGAGAGGAGAGTCTACGTGTCCCGCATCCGAGCACTCAACGTTGTCTGCCTGTTGCTGGCGTTGCTTGTCATGGTGAGCGCTTGCACCGGACCATCCACTGTTGTCCCCCCAACCGAAGCTGTCCCCCCTACCGAAGCGCCGACCGCCGCACCCGTTGCGGGGCCTTCCGCCACTGAGCCGCCGCCTGCTGCGCCTGCGCCGACGCTGGCGGATGCCATCCTGCCTGCGCCGCTGTATGTCCTCGACACCGGACAGATCGTGCGTCTCGAGCGCGACGGCGTGACGCGCAGACGGATCACGAATGAGGCGCCGCCTGCATCGGATGCGCTGGCGATTGTCCAGTTCGATGCGTCGCCGGTGGATGGCACGCTCGTGTACATTCTCCAGGGTGTCGGAACGCCGCCTGTCCTGGTGCGCACTGCTGCTGACGGCGGTAATCGCACTGTGTTGCTCGATGACCTGCCCGTTGCTGCGCCCCTTATTTCACCGGATGGTGCGACGATAGCGTTGCGTGTCTTCGAAGATTATGAGCGCCCAGGGAAGTATACGCCAGGTCTCTATCTGATGCCGACCGCCGGTGGCGAACCGCGTCTGCTGCTGGCGGACGAGCCGGCAACCGATCCCACGGTCGAAGGCGGCGATGGACGCGGCTTTGAGGCGGTTTCCTGGTCGCCGGATGGCACGAAATTGCTGGTGAACGCCTTCTCGCTCTCGGTCGAAATCTGTGAACTGGCCATCGTCGATGTCGCCAGCAGCGCCATCGTCTATCTGAAGGCGCCCGAGCCGAATCTGGTCGCGGCATGCACTGCCGCCGCCTGGTCGCTCGATAGCAAAGCGGTCTACTTCAGCGTAACCAATCCGGGGAACTGGTTCAACGAGCCGGGCATCTGGCGTGGCGATGCCAGCAGCGGCGCCGCAACCGCCGTGCCCATCGAACCGGCGAACACGCTACTGCGTATGCCGTTTTTCGCGATCGACCGGTTGTATGTGTTTGTTGCGACTGCGCCTGGCGACAACCCGGCCTACTCGCCTGCCGCCGATCCGTCGGAGATGATGGCACTCTCATATACCATGAGCAGCGTGCCGTTGACCGGCGGGACATTTGCAGCACTGCGCAGCGATGCCTATGAAATGTACCAGGGCTTATGGGCGCCGGACGGCTCAGGTGCGGTCATCTTCGAAAGCAGCGATCCGTCCGCAGTTCGCCTGCTCTGGCTGCCCACCGATGGATCGCCCGGTGTTGAGCTGGACAAAGGAACAGACCTGTACTCCGTGCGTTGGGGCAAGCCATAGTTGCGAGCGATCAGAGCGCCCCGCGCTGTTCCAGTGCATAGGCGATGCCCTGCTGCAAACTGCGCAGCGCAACCATTTCACTCATCTCTGCACCGATATGGACGAGCGTCTGCGCTATTTCGGCGCTGATCCCGCTAAGCACAACGCGCGCGCCGAGCATGCGCGCCGCCTGCGCAGCGCGGACCAGCGCCCCGGCGACCTGTGTATCAACCACCCGAACGCCGGTGATGTCGAGGATGGCGATGTCGGCGCTATGGGCTGCGATACCCTCCAGCAGCGTTTCCATGATCTGTTGGGCGCGGCGGCTATCAATGGAACCAACAATCGGCATAACGACCACGCCCTCTGCAATTGGCATCAGCGGCGTGCTCAGCTCGCGCAGCGCCGCCTGTTGCGCTTCGATCACCTGCTGTTGCAGGGCGCGTTCGCGCAGCGCCTCCTCGGCGCGCCGCCGCACAGTAATGTCGGTGAACGAAACCATGCCATAGGCTATGCGTCCATCAGCATCACAGATCGGTGCGCCATGGATCTCGATGAGCACCCGGCCATCAGGGCGCTCGATCTCCATATCATCGACCGATGACGTCTCACCGCTCAGCGCGCGTACCAGCGGCATGCGCTCGGTAGGATAGAGTTGATCGGTCCCGGCGACGAAGGCGCGATAGACTTCGGCGAGTTGATCGGTGGTGGCGTCCGGCATGATTCCTTTGCCCAGCAGTTCGATTGCGCTGCGATTGGCGTAGAATGGTCGTCCGTCAGGCTCGACAACGAACACGCCGACCGACAGTGCATCGAGGAAGCGCAGCAAGCGCTGTTCGCTTTCGCGCAATGTCGCTTCGATCCGCTTGCTTTCACTGATGTCGCGCAGCACGGTCGAAAAGTGTGTCACCTCACCTGCGGCATTCTTGTGCGCAATAATGACCTGTGCAACCGGCGTTTCCCTGCCCTGTGCATCGAGCACGGCGGTTTCGCCGCTCCAGTAGCCCTCGCGCGCTGCGTGCGGCAGCGCTTCGTTGAGGATCAGATCCGCCGCCCACGTGGGATGAAACTGCGGAATACGAGGATCGCCCACTGACAGGTCGGCAGAAAAGCCGAACAGACGTTTCCCCGCCTGATTGACGTACACAATCCGCCCGGCTGCATCCGCAGTAGCAATAACGTCTGGCGTATTTTCGATAATGGTTCGCAGGCGTGTCACCACTTCATCGTCTTGCCGGCGCTGTTCCAGCAGCGCTTCGAGTTCGGCGACGCGACGGCGCAGATGTTCGATTTCAGCAGTTGGATCTTCGGTTGATGACATGGTGTGACTCCTGATACTTCTGATGTTCCCGGTTCCGGCAGCGCACACACGAATGAGTCCACTGCACACAGGCTGAACCACCAAGGACCCGAAGCGCACGAAGGGGAATAATGAAGCGCATTTCCTTCGTGTCCCTTCGTGACCTTCGTGGTTGCTTTTTGCAGTGAAGTAACCACCAAGGACCCGAAGCGCACGAAGGGGAATAATGAAGCGCATTGCCTTTGTGTCCCTTCGTGACCTTCGTGGTTGCTTTTTGCAGTGAAGTAACCACCAAGGACCCGAAGCGCACAAAGGGGAATAATGAAGCGCATTTCCTTTGTGTCCCTTTGTGCCCTTCGTGGTTACCGCTTTGTGCCGTGAAGTCACGAATTCAATATAGACGATTGCGATCCCTCACGACACTTGCGCAGCGCCAGCATGACATAGAGCGGGTCGGAGCGATCAAACCGTTCTTCGAGCGGATGGATCAGCCATGCCAGCAGCAGGTCTTTCAGCACCAAACGCCGCCAAAACCTGGTCAGGCGAGTCTCGTGGTATCGTCCGTTGAGGATGCTGCGCCCGAATGCGCGACGTTCGACGACCTCAGCATTCGCTGGTTCAATGTAGGTCCGGCGAATGTCATCATCGGTGTAGAAGCGGAAGAACGACCCGGGTTTCCCTTCCTGCACAAAGGCATTGCGCATCACCTGTTTGAAGGGGCGGATTCCGGCGAAGAACGAGGTTCGCTCGCTTGTGGTGAATGGCAGCGTCAGCGCCACAACCCCGCCTGGCGCCAGCACTCGCCCAATCTCGCGACCGACGGACGCATCATCGGGGATGTGCTCAAGTGACGAGACGGCGCTGATAGACTGCACCGACTCATCACGGAATGGCAGTCGAGTGGCGTCTGCGACGATCGGTAACAGATCGCCGTCGCCGGGGCGCGCCGTTGCGCGGCGTTTGTCGCGCTGCCAGCGCACGCGATGCGGTTCGATCTCGACCACCACGACATTCACGCCTTCTTTCGCCAGCATATGCGGAAACGAAGAGGTGCCGGAACCGATGTCAACGACAGTGTCGCCCCGCGCGACGCCGAGCGCACGGGTAGCCCAGGGATACTCGATGAGCCGCCAGAGGCTGAAATCGTTGACTGTTTCCCACAGAACGCGCAGACCGTTCAGCGCAACTTCGTACAGCACACAGCGCCACGCTGGAAGCGAGACCGGCCTGCGCTGCGCCGGCGCCCGTTCAACCGCGGTTTCGGCAGTGACCATACCAGCCTTCCTTTCACAGGGCGCTCAAGTATAGCATATCTGCGGGAGAACCAGGAACTGAGAACTGAGAACTGAGAACCAGGAACCAAGAACTGATACTAAATCGCGGTCATTCGTGCAATACTGCCAGGGCGCTGCGGGCGAAAGCCCTTGTTGAGGACGCGGTTCGACTGCGCTCACCGCACGTGCAAGCCCCGCTGGGGCTGCTGATGCCAGGGCGCGGTCAGCGTCCACGACTGTCGGTGCGCGTTGACCGTTGCGCCTTGCCAGCCGCGTCCGTGAGGGGTGGGTCTAAGCCCCGCCTCCGTCTGATTTGGTGCGGGCGTTCGCATTTGCGTAGGTGTCGTCTGCCAGAGATGCTGTGGTTCCGGTCGCATCGTGCTAGCGCGCCAACACTCTGGTTCCTTGACAGCGCCACGATCATCGTGTACGATCTCAAACCAGTGATTGATTCTATCATTTGGGAGACAACCGGCATGGCGGAAAAGAAGTCCAAAACCGACGTTACTGCCCGTGACAAGACCGGTCGGGCCACCAACCGGCATTGCAACCACTGTGGGCAGCGGATTATGAACGACCGCGAGATGATTGTGATCATGGACGGACGGCGTCGCAACAAGACGTACTACCGTCGAGACTGCTTCAACCGTCTGGTTGGCGCAGAGCGGGAACTGGGGCTGGATGGATCGCAGACCTGCCCGCTGCGCTGATCCTGTTGAAAAAGGGATGTATTATGGCGAAGTGTGATCTTACTGGCAAGAAAGTCGCCTTTGGGCGCAATATTCGTCACAAGGCGTCGGGAGGATGGGCGCGCCGCGCGCCGAAGACAAATCGCACCTTTCGTCCCAATGTTCATCGCCACACGATCTACGTGCCAGAGATTGGGAAAAGCGTTACTCTCAATCTGTCGACGAAGGCGCTCAGAATTATCAACAAGAAGGGGTTGCTGGCAGCAATACGCGATCAGGGGCTGTCGGTCGAAGCATTTCTCAAGGAGCACGAACGATGACATCTCAAGATGGAGGACGGCGTATGCGCGGACGTGTCGGGCGCAAGAAAGTCTGTGAGTTTTCGCGTCTTGGTATTCTGCCCGATTATAAAGACCCAGAGCGGCTCAAGCGGTTTCTGGGACCGACGGGAAAAATCCTGCCGCGCCGTCGCACCGGTCTGACGGCGAAGATGCAGCGGCGGTTGACGATTGCAATCAAACGCGCCCGGCATATGGCGCTGCTGCCGTTTGTGGAACGCTCGATCACCGACCGGCGGCGCTAAATACTGTACCCTCGCAAACCCCTTGAATTACTGGAAATGCCTCGTATAATCAGGATATCGGGCGCATGGCGAGCGTTTACCTGGTGAAAGGAGGCTTTCCGTGACTCATACCATCCACGATCCGCATTCTCATGTTCACAGCGAACATTGCGGACATCTGCGCATTCTGCACGACGGGCATGTTGACTATCTCCACAATGGGCATCTGCATCACCCGCACGAAGGACATTACGACGAGCACGTGATCGCTGTGAGCGCCGAGAATCCAGACGGATGCGCACCTGTTGCGTGTCAGTGCGGGCATGACGATTGCGGGCATCCGCTGGTTCCACACGGCGATCACGTCGATTATCTGGTCAATGGGAGACTGCACCACCGTCATGGTGATCACTGTGATGACCACGGTCTGGTGACGGTGCTGTGAGGATGTTGTTCCTGCAGGGCGGGTCTGAGACCCGCCCCTTCGGGCCTGCCCCTCGATATCTGCCCGTGTCCGGGCGGGTCTGAGACCCGCCCCTTCTATGCCAGATCGAACGTCCGCGCCCTGGGGCCGCGATCGCTCGCTTCAACCGTCACCGAAATCTGATCACCTTCCTGGATCGACCGGCGTACCTGGCTGAACAGCGATCCGTGGACATACACGTCAAACTGCGGATCATCGACCCGGGCAAAGAGAAAGCGCCCGGCGGGATCGATGCGCACAATCGTGGCGCTGACCGGGCCCGACGGCAGCGGACCGGTGTACGGTTCACGGTCACGCCGCGATCGATCGCCCGACCAGCCGCGCGATTCGCCGCGCGGACGATCATACGAGCGCGACCAGTCATCAGAACGCCGTGGACGCGCCCCGCTGCTAGCTTCATTCGCTTCGTCAGTGATGCGTCCCTGACCGGAAACATCATTTGGACAAATACGTCCGCCAGCGATGTCGGTCAGGCTTCTCCCTTCCTTTCGTGCCCGACGCCCTGCCGGACAACGGGTCGGATCGTTGGTGAAACCTTTTTGTGCGTAGAACTCCTGCTCGCCTGCCGTGAAGATGAACTCGCCACCGCAATCCTTGCACGGAATGCGCCTGTCCTTGAAACTCATAGCCGGTGTCCTTACTGTCTCCTTGTTGTCCTGATGCGCCCGGATGCGGTCGTTCCTGTGTGCGACGAGCGAAGGAGAGGTGTTGCGCGCCTGTCGTCAACCTGTCCACAACCAGTGGAGAACCGATGCCGGGATGGAAATGATCTTGCCTATCATTTGCATGATGTATGATACCGTATCAGGTAAGCGCCTGTCAAGGATGTTTGTGCAGGCGGGCGCGGGTTCTGATACTCATGAGCGGTCATTCGTACCATACTGCCGGGGCGCGCAGCAGGACGCCCGGGCGCTGCGGGCTAAAGCCCTTGCTGAGGACCTGAAAGCCCCGCTGGGGCTGCTGATGCCAATGCGCAATATGCGCCTACGACCGCCGGTGCATGTTGTGCATCGTTGCGTCTTGCGAACCGGATGTTCGAACATCGTGTCTGACTGACCGCACGTGAGTATGGTTTGCCAGGAAACGCCGTATTGCTGGCAGTGGATCTGCGCCGCTCAGTCGCGCGCCCTCAGCCGGCTAAAGATGTGGAAGCCCCCGCAGGGGCTTCCCGATCTCAGTCAGGGCTTATGGAACATTAAGAATGAGTCCACTGCAAAAAGGCTTAACCACCAAGGACACGAAGCGCATGAAGGTTGATAAAGATGAAGAGCATTTCCTTTGTGTCCCTTTGTGACCTTCGTGTTTACAGCTTTTTGCAGTGAAGTCAGGAATTAAATCCGCCAGATCCTGCGCAGGCAGGCTTCGCAACCGTAGCCCGCAGCATCCGGCGATGTTACCGCTACTTGAGCATGAACGTCGTATACAGCCCGACCAGAATAAAGAAGGCAAACCAGGCGCCCAGCATGCCGGTGGCAATCGAACCAAACCGCTCCACTCGCGGTGACACCTCGCTATCGCGTGTTGTTCCACCCGACTGATACAACACCAGCGCCAGATAGGTCACCACGGCAACGCCGACCAGCGTCGTTACGCCAAACACCAGGATCGACCCCCAGTCCATAATGTACGGATAGTTCGAGACGCTGTACCCGAAGCGTGCCAGTGAAACAGCGCGAATACCCTCCCGCACCACGCCGACGGTCAGCAGCGCGACGATCCAGACCAGCAATGTGCGTGGCGCCTGCTGCATCGGTTGCTTCAAGAAGAAAAAGTAGCCGGTGAGCGCCAATCCGACGGCGGCAAGCGCAATCCCAACCGGCACGCCAATCCCGAACTCGACCCCCTCCGTCGCTGCCCAGAGCAAACCGGCAACCGCGTACAGCGGACTGATCACCAGCCCCAGCCATCGTCCCCGGTCGGCAACCCAGTTCATGAAGGGTGCGTCTTCCTCGATACGCCGGAAGTACCAGGCGAACAGCGTCAGCACGACGGACAGGCTCAACCCGGACTGGAGCGGCAGGAGGAATATCAGGCGCGGGATATTCCAGGCGTGGAACGCAATGCCGCGAGTGTCAATCACGCCATTCGGGGCGTACCACTCCATCCAGCGCTCCGGGCGGATCGATACGGACGCCAGGACGTGCATCACCCACCCGGCAAAGAAGAGCAGCACGAACGATGCCACCGCCGACCAGAGCAATTTCCCGTCGGCGCTCCCCTTCAAGTAGAACAGATATGCCAGGCTATAGCCGCCCATCACCACGAAGATAAAGCTCACCGACCAGAACCCGCTCAGGGTATTGCTTGCATACCAGATGGGGTCGTAGATCGTCTGCACGAAAAGCAGCGGGGCAATCCCGGTGACAATGCCAAGCCCGACGGCGTTGGGCGTCAGGCGCGCTGCGACGCGCGCCAGGCGCAGACGATGCTCACTCGGTCGCAGGAAGCCCAGGATCGAGTACGCGCTTGATCCGAGCGCCAGGGTGACGAAGAAGATATGGAACACCCACGTGACGACCAGCAAGACCTGCAATGCCGGCGGATAAAACGGCGCACCCAGCGGATCGCGCATTCGTTCGAGCATATCGCCGATATCCATGGTTCACCTCCTGGCCTGCGCCTGTGGCTGTGGCGCATGCTGTTGTTGCACGAAGTACTCCAGATACAGCGCCATTGCCGCCCGCTCTTCGGGCGTGCCGATGACGGGATGCATGTAGGGAAACGCGCCAATACCGTTCAGATAGGTCTCGATCTTCGGTGCAGTCGTCATTTTGCGCCGTTCGAGCAACTGCGCCAGTGAACGCAGTGCCAGGCGTTGATCGAACACAGTGATCGCCGTTTGATTGCTCACGTTATGACAGGCGGCACACTGTTGAATGACCAGCACCCGTCCCATGGCGACCTGATGACCGGCGCTATTCGTCACGGCAACCGAAATCTGTTCCGGCCGCGGCAGAAACGGCAGCGAGCCGAGCATGCCGGTCTCGTTCAACTGCTGCTCTTCGCGCAGAACGCCACGCGCAGGAATATCGTTGAACACCAACTGGTTCGACGACATATAGCCGGCAATGATGTCGGGCTTGCGAATGACCTCGCGCGTGCGCTCGGCGCCGAAGATCGCGGCGAACAGCACCAGCATTGCGCCCAGCGCGATGATCTGATGCTGACGGCGCGGCATGACGAGCGCAAACAGCAGCCCGAGGAATGTGGCGATCAGCCCGCCGATGATGACGGTGAACGTGATCGGCGGAATGGCCGGAGAGCGCAGGATGGTCTTTGCATGCGCCGGCAGCGCGGGGTAGTACCAGAAGAACCAGATGCTTAATGCAACCGCCAGCCCGCCCAGGCCCATCACTGCGGCGATGCGAATAATCCGCTCACGCGCGAAATACCCCTTCGGCAGCCCGGTTACGATCAGCAGCGCCCATGCCGCCGTGATGGTGAACATCAGAGCGAACCGCATGAACAGTTGGGGCCAGAAGGTTGGGTTGAAGAACCCGTTCAGGCTTTCCCCCGTGGCAAACCATAAGCCAGGCGTCAGTTTGAAGGACAGAATACCGACGATGATAGCCAGCGTACCGGTGCCGCCCAGCGCCAGAATCCATGCCAGGCGCAGGTGCGTCTTCGGATTGACGCGCTCGAAGGTGTAGTAGTAGGCGATGATCCCCACCACATCGATGAGAAACATGTACCACTCCGACCCCCAATAGAGGACGAAGTTGTGGATGAGGGTGGAGATGCCGCGTGGGTTGGCGGCAGTGGTCGTTTGCCAGATGCCCACGCCTGCCATAGCGCCGAAGACATACGCAAACACCAGCAAACCCAATGCGCTTCGTTTGAGGTAGACGTACAGCTCCGGGCGATTCTCGTATACCGCGCGTCGCTCCAGGTACAGATTGAACCACGCGGCTGCAACCGTCAGGTGCGAGGCAAGCACGTGGAACGCGGACACGACGGCAACGAACATCGCCGAGTGAATGAAAAGACCTTCCCATACCGGATACATATGCGCTCCTTGTGGTTGAGTGCTACGACCGCCACAAGATCGTGATGAACTTCACGATCTTAGTATTGTAATAATAATCACAAAGTATCCGGCTGTCGTTGCGCTGGCGCAAGTTGACCCAACTGCGAGGTGTTGCAAACAGTTGAGGATCGTTAACCGAACAGGAGGTACGCGGTCGACTCACTGGCGAGCCGCGTGATGACTCTTTCTGCCTTCGGCAGAGTGGTACTTGTCTTCTCTGGTGGTGCGGTGCGGCGGCAACGTCGCCACACCGCACCACCTTGATGGGAGCGCCACACTGCCACAGGCTCTGGTGCAGCCAGAACAGGCGCCGCTGTGCAAGTCCTGTAACTGATACCAATGTCATTCGTGCAATACTGCCGGGGCGCTGCGGGCTAAAGCGGGCTAAAGCCCTCGCTAAGCAAGTGAAAGCCCCTCTGGGGCTGCTGATGTCACTGCGCAGTATGCGTCCACGACACGCCTGCCGGTGCGCGTTGTGGGTTGCGCCGTGCGAACCAGGCGCCTGAACATCTTGTCTGACTGGCCGCCACTTGTTATGAGAGAGTGCAGATTAATCAGGTGCGGTATCCGCAAGCGTCATCAACCGCTGGCGGTCAATGATGACGACTCGCCCCCGCTGCGCCTGCACCAGTCCTTGCTGCTGCCAGAGGTGCAGCAGGCGGCTGACGGTGTAGTGACTCACTCCAATCAGATCGGCGAGATCGCGCTGCATGAGCGGGAGCGTCACATGTTCCGGGTCGTCTGCCGGCAAACCGTGGTGATCCGCCAGACGGATCAGCGTATGCGCCAGACGCTGTTCCACATGTTCGGTTGCCAGTTCGAGCAGTTGCTGTTGTAACGTATCACGATATTCGGCGAGTAACTGAAGACTATTGCGCTGGAGCGCCGGATAGCGCCTCATCAAGTCCTGGAGATCATCGCTCTGCCATACCATCAACCGGCACACCGAGATCGTTTGCGCCGAGAGGGTGTAGCGCGCATCGGGCAAAACCGCACTGATGCCGACAACGTCGGTGGGACCGGATAAACGTATCACGCTCTGTCGTCCATCGACTGCAATCTTGTAGAGACGGATCCAGCCTTTCTGAATGGCGTACAGTCGTGCAGCCGGCGTATCTTCTTCCAGCAGAACGACGTCGCGCTGAACATCAAGAAGCCGCGCATACGCGGCAATGTCGTCGAGCGCCGCTTGATCAAGTCCCTCGAAAAGACGGTAGTGGGTGAGATGATCCATGGTATATCCTTTGAGCGAGCATGTGTTTGAGTCGCTCGTTGCACAGTAACGAGATGTGGAGTCTTCAACAATACACGGGCGTTGTGCCGGCGCCGACGACCTGAAGCGACGAGACGCTTCTCTTTACCCTTCGTTCGGCTCCACAACCGCCGCGGGTGAGCGTCTATCCGAAAACCTCACATTGCCATCATTGTGAGGTGCGCCTGTGTCACAGCCATCTTCTTCTTCCGTGGGACGAGGAGATGGCTTCGCTGTGCTCGCACCGACTCCTGTCGGACAGGAGTCTGGATCGGCGCGTATGACAGAAGCGACATGTTGATTTGTACTGGCGGTCAGCAGGGAAACCCAACGGGAGAAGCGGCGCTACGCGGCGGAGGAGTCAGTGGAGGCGCCGACTGGCGGAAGGGAACAGTCCATACGGGCACAATGGAACCGGTAACCCGCAGAGAACAAACAGGCGCCAGCAGCGTCGCCAGCAGCACAAGTTGAATGATCTCGGGCAGGGGCATCTTCGATGGGGTCGGCACATCCTGGCTCGATGCGCGTCCACCGAAATCGCAGACGAACAGCGGCAGTGGCTGCTCAAAGCGTTGCTCAACCCACGGCATCACCTGGCAATGCACGATGCAGACAACGGATGCGTGCGCTGCAATGCACCAGAACAGGAAGAACACAAAGATGCGCACAGTCGCGGGTTTTGGGCTGCGACTCAACAAACGATGCAGACGGTGAATCGTAGACGGTGCTGCCGCTGCTGGCGAGACTTTAGCCACAACGCCTCATCAACCTGCGCTTGAACATCGCGGATGACCGAGAGCCTGCCCGGCAAGGATCGTGGATCGGGCGAAGGCAGTGCCTTCGTCTACCCAGCCGCATTTCACACGGTTGGCGTTGGCTGAGCCTGTCGCAGCCGACGCCGATCACGAGATTGTCTGATATCCGGTTGATCTTCCTGTAAGGTCAGAAGTGCAGAACGCTCAGGAAGCGATTCTGCACATGTACCAACCGTTTTCATGATAATGGAATGTGAAAGAAGGCGCAAGCAATTGGTGGCTGCGGGGTCCGGTCATCCATTGAGGTGTTCGTGGTCACGGGAGGCGAGGCTTGCAGCGTTTTGCGGTGCAATCGCTGCACGTACCGCTGTCTGACCATGCATGTCCGAACCCCTGAGGTGTTGCGAGGCGCTATCAACTCGTACTGCGGCTATGATACAATAGGGACAAGCAATGCTGCCTGGACTGAAGGAGCGCTACGATGAGCCGTTTTCTCGAAGAGCGACGACATATGCTGCCGCCAGCAGTGACGGATCTTGCCGAACAACTGGCAGCCGCCGGATACAAAGTGACCCGTCCGCGCCTGGCGGTGCTCAAGGCGATCACGGCCCTGCCAGGCGCATTCAGCGTTCAGGAGATCGAGCAGTGGCTGGTCGAGCGCAACGAGTCGCCGGGGATCGCCAGCATCTTCCGCACCATCAGGCTTCTCTGCGATCTCGGCATGCTGCAGCGCATCCACGGTCTCGACGATTGCCACCGCTACTGCCTAGGAAGCGGGCATGCCCATCATCTGGTGTGCACCCAGTGCGGCGTGATCGAACGGTTCGACAACTGCGGGTTGCAGGGGGTGATTTCGACGCTTGAGCAAGCGACGGGCTACCGCATCACCAACCACGTCGTCGAACTCTTCGGCCTCTGCCCGCAGTGCCTGGCAACGTCGGCATAGTCTATCGCCGCTCAGGCAAACAGCCAGTTGAGCAACAACCCCAGCAGCGCTACGTAGGCAGCGTACCAGAGGACGACCTTAACGGCGCTTGCCCGACCAATCAGCCGATTGAGCATGGCCCACTCGGGGATCGAAGAGACGGTTGTTGCCATCATTGCCGCCACCAGCGTTCCGATCGGCACAATCTGGTGCAACGCCACCAGAATTGGCGCTGTTGACGCAGCATTGATGTCGAGCGGCAGACCCAGAACCGTTGCGGCGAGCGGTCCCCACCAGGCGGCGCCTGCCTGCTTCAGACCTTCAACGAGTGTCAGGTTGAAGTTGACCAGGATCCCCGCCAGGAACCCGCTGAACAGGATGACGCCAAACAACCGCTTGAACAGGGCCCACGCTTCACGGTGTGCACGAACCAGAATGCTTTCCTGTTTCGCCGAGCAGCACGTGTGTTGTGGCACAATCTGCTGAATAAAACGAGCCGGGTCCAACCCCAAAAGCGGCGCCAGATACGCGGTTGCCAGCGCAGCGGCAAACCCTGCGACTACATAGACCAGCCCGCCGAGCGGTCCGACGATGACAAACATGAAGATAATAGCAAACTCGTTCAACGCCGGGCTGGCAAACAGAAATGCCGAGGAAGCGCGCTGACTCGCGCCGCCGGCCACGATGCCCGCGTAGATGTTGGTGACCGTGCAGGAACAGACCGGTGTCGCCATGCCCAGCACTGCGCCGCCCGCTGCTCCGGCCAGGTCATTCCTCCCGATTGAGCGTTCGATCCATGTCGTGCTGATGCGCAGACGCAGCAGCGTCATTCCATAGGTCGTCAGAAAAAGAATGATCGGTAGTTTGAACCATTCGTAAATGGTGTACGACGCTGTGTATTTCACGTCGAGCGGTCCGAACGGGGTAGGGATGATCCAGGCGGGCATCCAGGAGGTGAGCGCAGCGCCGAGCGCCTTGCCGGCATTGGCGATTGGCGCCTCAAAAACCGGAACCACATGCCTCATCTCGGCGCCCGACACCCAGGCGCTCAGACTCTGGAACATCACCTGAGCCACGATCAGTGCCAGAACGATCAGCGAAACGACCGGCATCACGCGCTCGAATGACTCGCGCTTGACGGGGAAAACAGCCCGGCTGGACATACACCCTCCATAGATGATAGTTTCTATCATTTATGGTGACTGTACATCATAACATTCTCCCTGTCAAGAGAGAAGAGCGCTCTGCTGCACCAATTGTTGCCATTCCTCAACCAGACGTTCCACCGGAATGGAAAAGGTCTGCTTCGTTGACTCTGAGACGCACTGTTGCCGGTATTCGATGCCGCAGGAGTCGCGCACCCATGTTTCGTACTGTGCAATCCATTCGAGTAACGCAACGAACTGCCGGCGCATCCGTTGCTGCACGTCTGTTTCGCGAGGAATGACCGTAACACGCATCTGATCGGGAAGCCACGGTAGACGCCGGGTGTCGATCCGGGGAATATATTGTGGAGTAAACTCGTATCGCTTGAGATAGACGCCGCCGTTCGCCGGGCTGCCGCAGAACGCGCCAAACCCCCAGAGCACGATGACCATGTCTGCATCAGTTGTCTTCATATATGCGCTACTTCCCGCGGCTCCGACTGGCGGACGCTGGCGGCTGAACCCGTATTCCAGCAGCAGGTTCCCTTCAGGACGGCGAATGTCGCACCCCCAGAGCCAGCACTGGAGATGCAGCAGTTCTGCGCCGCGTTGCCGCAGGCGCGCCGGAAGCGGCAGCCATGAGCGAGTGGTCATCAATGCGCTCCTGTTGTCGCC
>CALGYB010000090.1 GCA_937935075.1 uncultured Roseiflexus sp.
CGGACCGAGCGCGCCCCACGTATTGCCGCTCAACTTCGCCACAAAGTTCGCGCCGCTCACCCCGCCGGCTTCGAAGAAGTCGCCGCCCGCCAGCACCTCCGTCCCGCTCAGCGCCAGCGTGGAGACTGTGGCGTTGATTGAGTGGGGCGCTCCGAGCGCGCGCCACTGACTGCCGTCCCAGCGCGCCACATGGTTCGCGCCCGCCACCCCGCCGGCGTTCGTGAAGTCGCCGCCCACCAGCACCTCCGTCCCGCTGATGACCACGGCATATACCGTGCCGTTCAGCGCCCGCAGCGCGCGCTCTCCCAGGTGCGACCACGTCCCGCTCACCGCCTCCGGCCGGAACACCGGACCGTCGTCCGGGTCGAGCGTCACCTGCCAGCCGTCCAGGTCCAGCGGACCCTGCACCGTCCCATCCAGTTGCAGCCGCCCGTCGGGGGTCAGCAGCGGCGCGACCGGAATGCCGTCGCCGTCGGACGGCGCAGCGTCGGGCTGCGCCGTCGGTTCGGCGTCGTCCTCCTGTTCCGCCTGCGACGGCGCGGCGTCGGGCTGCGCCGTCGGTTCGGCGTCGTCCTCCTGTTCCGCCTGCATTTGGACGGCGGGCGCCGGCGGTCCCGCCGCCACAGTCACCGGCGGCGGCGATGTCCGCCCTGCCGCCGCCGGCGTTCCGTTCGCCGCGATGAAGAGCATCAGACCGATCAGCGCCAGTGCGCCTCGAAGTGACATGCATGCAACTCCCGCGATGTTCAAAGACGAAGAACCCTTCCGTCACGCCTGCTACGCTCCGATGACCAGGCAGCCCTAACCGAACGCTGCCCGCCGCCTTGACCCTGGACGATCCCTGACATTTCGTAGGAGTATTGCGTGATCATCCCGGCGTCTGCTTGTAACTCAAATAAACCAAAAAAAGACCGCGTACGTCTACAGTCTCTTGGTCAGGGAAGTAAATGTCCCTCTATCGGGTGGCGCGTAGGACTCTGATCTTGCTACCCGAAATCGAGGTGCGCCAGCACGCGAAGATGAAGATCATGTTGCACGCCAATTCCTTCAGATTCAGATGAGCGCCTTTTCGGCATCCCGGTCGAAGATGTGCATCTTGGTCATATCGATCACGACTTCGAATATTTCACCGGTGCGCGCGCCGGTGCGCGGATCGAGGCGCGCAACCATCTCCTTGCCGCCATTTTCCACGTAGGCGTACACTTCCGAACCGAGCGGCTCGACAACGTTGACCATGGTCATCAGGCGCGCTGACTCATCGACGCCGCGCGGCACGTAGTGCGCGTCGTGAATATCCTCCGGGCGAATGCCAAAGAAGATCGGCATGCCGATATGATCGGCGATGGCATCGACGCGTGCAGGAGGCACGGGCAGATGGAACGGTCCGAAATCCACCAGCACCTGACCGTCGCCGCGAACCAGCGTCGCCTCAAAGAAGTTCATCGCCGGCGAGCCGATGAACCCGGCGACGAACATATTCGCCGGATGGTCGTACAGGTTTTGCGGCGTATCGAGTTGTTGCAGCACACCGTCGCGCATCACGGCGATGCGCGTTCCCATCGTCATCGCCTCGGTCTGATCATGGGTCACGTAGATGAACGTCGTTTTCAGGCGCTGATGCAATTTTGAGATTTCGGCGCGCGTCTGCACCCGCAGTTTGGCATCGAGGTTTGACAGCGGCTCATCCATCAGGAAGACCGAAGGGTGGCGCACAATCGCGCGACCAAGCGCCACGCGCTGGCGCTGACCGCCGGAGAGCGCCTTTGGCTTGCGATCCAGGAGGTGCCCGATGTGCAGCATTTCCGCCGCCTCTTTGACCCGCCGGTCGATCTCGGCTCTGGGCGTCTTGCGCAGTTTCAGACCAAACGCCATATTGTCATACACGCTCATATGGGGATAGAGCGCATAACTCTGGAATACCATGGCGATGTCGCGATCTTTTGGCGGAACATCATTGACGACCCGATCACCAATCATAATCGCGCCATCGGTCACTTCCTCGAGACCGGCGAGACAGCGCAGCGCCGTCGTCTTGCCACAGCCGGACGGTCCTACCAGCACCAGGAACTCCTGGTCGGCGATGTCGAGCGTGAGATCCTTGAGCGCCGCAAAATCGCCGAAGCGCTTCCAGACGTGGTCGTACTTGATGGATGCCATGGTGGTGCATGCTCCTTTGCTTCAATTCACTTCACGTTATGCTCGATGCGGCGCCAGACCGCTCGATCGGCGAACGATCAGGTGCGCACGCAGCGTCACCGTGCGCAACGCGGCGTTTCGCTTCAGAATAGCGTCATCGAGCAGCATGGCGAGTTGCTCTCCCTGCGCGCGTCGCGGCTGACGCACCGTTGTCAGCGGCGGGTTGACGTGCGCTGCAAGCGGCAGATCGTCGAACCCGACCAGCGCCACGTCGCGCCCGACGATCAGGCGCGCATCGTTGAGCGCATGCATGGCGCCAAACGCCAGTTCATCACTTCCTGCCAGCACTGCCGTCGGCGGTCGGACAGCCGACAACAACTCAGTCATCGCCTGATAGCCATCCTCCTCGGTTCGCCCCGACTCGACAACCAGCGTTGGATCGAACGGCAGTCCTGCATTGGTCAACGCCTGTCGGTAGCCTTCGACTATAGGTTCGCTGACGGCCAGTTCGGAGGGCGGCTGGATGAGACCGATCCGGCGATGACCCAGGCTGAGGAGATGCTGAACAGCGTCAATCGCAGCTGCGCGCACATCAATGACAACCGAAGGGCTATCGGCGCCGGCAGGCGGAGGACCGGCGCACACATGTGGAATGCCAGCAGCCGCGAGCGCCTGAGCGCGCGGATCGTCCACTAGGACGTCGAGCAGAACCAGACCATCAACGCGCCTGGTGTGCGCCAGGCTCAGACATAATTCCGTCTCGTCCTGAGACACATCAGCGGTCGCCAGGAGCAGGAAATATCCACGCAACGCGGCGGCGTCCGCCAGACCCGACAACACCTCCGCCAGCGCCGGCTCCGCCAGGCGTCCTGGATGTGAAGGAAGAGTCACCCCCAGCGTGTAACTGCGCCCACGCATGCTGCGAGCGGCGTAGCGGGGCTGATAGTTGAGTTCTGCGACTGCGGCAAGCACACGCTGCCGCGTCTCGTCAGTCACCACGCCGACGCCGTTGAGGACATACGAGACGGTGGCAATCGACACGCCGGCGCGTTGCGCAACCTGTTTGATAGTCGCCTGCATGGTGAAACGATTAAGTGGTGAAACGGTTAAGCGAAGTATAGATGAGAAACGGGGTGTTGTCAATGAGAACGGAGAACTGAGAATCGAGAACTGAGAACTGAGAGCCGAGAACTGAGAATCGAGAACTGACACCACATGGCAGTCGGTCAGACCTGATGTTCGAGCCTCCGGTGTGCAAGGAACCACGATCGGCGAGGGCTTATGAACATGGACGACATAATCCGGCATTTGCTCTGCGCCCGGCGGCTGAAGCCGTGGGCTACGGTTGCGAAGCCTGCCTGCGCAGGCTCTACCGGATTTAATAGCCCGCAGTGCCCCGCTTTGTGTAACCAATCACAACGGCGTCCGGCGCCCCTTACCCCCCTGTCCCCCGCTCCCACGCGGGGAGCGGGGGAACGCTGCCCCCTCCCCCTTCATGGGGGAAGGGCTGGGGGTGGGGGACCATGGCGCCCCTCCCCCTCGTGGGGGAAGGGTTGGGGGTGGGGGACCATAGCGCCCCTCCCCCTCGTGGGGGAAGGGTTGGGGGTGGGGGAACAGCGGGCAGTTCTCTCCCCGGCGAGCGGTGCGCGCGCAGAGGCGACGCCTGCACTCCCGGAGAAGGGTCGGGTATACTTATACGAATGCGCGGTCATTTGTACAAGAATGAGCTCGCTGCAAAAAGGCTTAACCACAAAGGACACGAAGCGCACGAAGGTGAATAAATAAAATGAAGCGCATTTCCTTCGTGTCCCTTTGTGACCTTCGTGGTTACAGCTTTTTGCAGTGAAGTAACCACAAAGGACACGAAGCGCACGAAGGCGAATAAATAAAAATGAAGCGCATTCCCTTTGTGTCCCTTTGTGACCTTCGTGGTTGCAGTTTTTGCAGCGAAGCAACCACAAAGGACACGAAGCGCACGAAGGTGAATAAATAAAATGAAGCGCATTTCCTTTGTGTTCCTTTGTGACCTTCGTGGTTACAGCTTTTTGCAGTGAAGTCAAGAATGGTTTTCGAGAACATAATCCGGTATCACTCGGTTGAGAGCCTATCCGAGACATCGCTGACTGAAGTGCGACCGGGTAGACGAAGGCATTGCCTTCGCCTACCCAACAAGTTTTTCCGGACAGGCTCTAAGCCCGCGCAGGCGGGCTTTGCAACCGTAGCCCGCGGCTTTAGCCGCCGGGCGAACCGATGCCGCTGCGCGGTCATGCGTCCACGACACGTCTGCCGGTCACGTTGACCGTTGCGCCTTGCCCAACGAACGCGCGAACATCTTGTCTGACTGACCGCAAGGTAGTATTACCTATGACAAAGCGATCATAGACATCTGGAGGAGGCATGCTTTTCATTATCCTCTACATCCTGGCTATTCTGGCAGCAAACCTGACCGCCGACACCATTTTGACCGTCGGTGTGGTGCAATTTGCGCTGGGGACGCTGTTCTTCGGCGTTATTTTCACGCTGCGCGACCTTATTCACCGGCAGTACGACAAAACCGTCGTCTACGCCACCATTCTGGCAGCCATCGGGGTCAATGTCGTTGCTGCCGCCGCAGCGCTGACATCACCGCGGATCATTGTCGCTTCGGCGATTGCGCTTTTTCTGTCTGAACTGACTGACACCGAGGTCTACCACGCGCTGCGCCACCGCATCTGGGTGATCCGCGCGCTATCGAGCAATGCCTTATCGGCGCCGCTCGACACGATGCTTTTTACGCTGCTTGCCTTCTATGGGGTCTGGAGCAACGATCTGATTGCTTCCGTCATCGTTGGGGATAGCCTGGTCAAATATGTCATTGCCGCCGGCGCTGTCGGTCTGGGGACGAGTATCCTATCCGGCGCCCGAAGCGCGCCTGCTGACTCGTGAAATTGGAAGACGCGATCAGCGCGGACTACGCAGCAACACCAGCACACCGGCGGCGATCAACACGACCGGGAACAAAAGTTTGCCAAACGCCGGTCCGAGGAGGACGCTCAGGAGCGCCAGTATGCCAACTCCAACGAGAATGACGCCCAATTGCCGGTTGCGTTGTCCGAACGGCGACGCACGGTGCGACGTGCGGTCATTCAGATTATTGACAGGAATCTCCGCCCCGACATCACTATCTGCGCCGGTCAGCGGCTCGGATCGCGGTTGAGGGGCGCGCTTGTCCTGCATAAACGGCGCTCGTCCGGCGTCATTCGTGGCGCGTCCCGGCGTTGATGTTCGCTCGAGCGGCATAATGATCCAGAGGACAGGATAGAGGAACACTCCCACGCCGGTAAAGACCAGCATGACAAAGATCAGGCGCACAATGACGGAATCGACCCCGAGATACCGTGCAATGCCTCCGGCGACGCCAGCGATGACGGCATCGTCACGGCTACGCATAAGTCGTAATGTCGAGGCGTTCATAGTGATCTCCGTCAGACTCGTAAGTGGACGTATGGCATCTTTGCGCTCTCTACTGGTCAGACGCTCACGGGCGATTGATAGTTGCGCGATCGGTATACTTAGCACTAATACGCGGTCATTTGTACCATACTGCCGGGGCGCGCAGCGGACCCGAGGGCGCTGCGGGCGAAAGCCCTCGCTGAGGACATGGAAGCCCCGCCAGGGGCTGCTGATGCCGCTGCGCAGTCATGCGCCCACGACCGCCAACGCACATTTCGTTACGCCCTGCGAATCGGGCGCTGAACGTCTCGTCCGAATGACCGCGATTGAGGATTATGCCCGACACCGCTACAGTCGAGGCGACTCTCTCCAACACCTCTTGCGCCTGAAAAACGCGACACCTGAAAGAGGCGGCGCTACTCGCCACGCGCCGCCATACGCTGGGTGACTCCCCGTTTTCGGTCAACTCATGACCACAGCCCATACGCCTCGTATCCCTTGCCTTCCATAGCATGTGCTATAATTGATCGGGCTTGTGAGCCAGCGCGCGAGGGTGGTATGTCGTTGTATGTTCCTTCAGGCGCTTCGCCTCTCATTACCGGCGCACTGGCGCGGATCGAGCGCCGGTTGCCGCATCCGGGAGAAGTCGTCGTTCGCGTTGGGCAGCGTGTCGAACCCGGCACTCCAGTCGCACAGGCGTTCATTCCAGCAGCGCCACGGCTCATAAACCTGGCGCGCTTGCTGATGATCCCCCCGTCGCGCGTCAAACGCTCCTTGCTTCATGACATTGGCGCATCAATTGCACAAGGCGCCCCCCTTGCCCAAACCAGCCGTTTTGGCGGGCGAAAGTGCCTGTCACCGGTCAGCGGCGTGCTTACCGGCGTTGATGAAGCCACCGGCTACATTACAATCACGCCTGACCCGGTCCGCTACGAACTGCTCGCCAATGTCCCTGGAGTCGTGATGGAAATCATGCCATACGAGGGGGTGCGGATCGAAACCCCGGCAGCGCAGGTCTATGGCATCTTCGGCATTGGAACGAACCAGTACGGCGTGTTACAACTGATGGTCACCGATCCGGCGGAACCAATCACGCCCGATAAAATCAACGCACGATTCGCCTATGCGATTATCATCGGCGGCAGCACCATCAGCGCCGCCGCTTTGGAGCGCGCCGCCCAGGAAGGAGTGCGCGGCATCATCGTCGGCAGTATCGACGAAGCTGAGTTGCGCGCCTTTCTCGGCGTCGAAGGGTATGCGCTATGGGACGCCGGGCCGCCGGACTGGAGTTTCCCATCATCGCCATCCTCCGCCGATCTTGTCGTCGTTGTCACGGAAGGCTTTGGCAGTCGCCCGATGTCGCGTCCATTGTTCGACCTGCTTGCCTCGTATGTGGGCAAAGAAGCGCTGGTCGAAGGGGCAACGTGTGTGTTGGGAGAGGTTCGACGCCCCCGCGTCGTCATCCCATTGCCGACACGCGCCGCCGGGGTGTCTATCGACACGCCGCGCCCAACGGCGCGTCCCGGCGCGCTTGTTCGGATCCTGCACCAATCACAATTGGGACAGTCCGGGCAGGTGCGCACACTTTTGTCGGCGCCGCAGCGGTTGCCATCGCGGGTACGCACACAGGCCGCCGAGGTTGTGCTCGAAGACAGCACGATCACGCGGGTGTCCGCCATCGCTGTTGAGGCGCTGAATTGAGGGCGGATCCAGTGCTATGAGCCAGGCAGTCGATACCGGATCGCTTGAGTCGCTTACGAACCCGTCACCACCACGGCTGCTGATCGTCGATGATGAACAGCACATGTGCGATGTCTGCTCGCGCACGCTGCAACGCGCCGGTTATGAGGTGATGGCGACCAGCGATCCGTATGTTGCAATCGCTGCGCTCAATGACGGGCAGCAGTTCGACCTGTTGCTGACCGATATCAAGATGCCGACGATGAGCGGTCTCGATCTGGCGCAAATCGCACGCGAAAAGGACCCGGAGATCGCCATCATTATCATGACGGGGTATGCGTCGCTCGAGAATCTGCATCAATCGGTGCGGCGCGGCGTCGCCGATTTTCTGTCAAAACCGTTCGAACTCGAACAACTGCGCCTGGCTGTCGATCAAGCGCTGCGAAAGCGCGCCATTCAACAGGACAATCTACGACTACGAACGCTCGAGCAACTGCTGGCGGTTAGTGAAGCGCTCAGCGCCACGTTGGAGCTGTCGGAACTGGCGCGGATCGCGCTCAATGCCATGATCGAACGCAGCGGATTTCAGACTGGCTTCCTGTTGCTCGGCGATGACAGCGATACGCTCTATCAGGCCATGGCGCATCCGCTCGATGCACATCTGACCGATGCAGGGCATGCGCTGGCAAAACGCGCATTTGCCTTGTGCCAGCCGCTCTATGATGATGCCGCTTCCTACGGCGTGCGTCATAACCACAATCTGCACACGGCGCTCGCGGTGCCATTGCGCGCTCAGGGGCAGGTCAATGGCGTGGTAATGCTCTGTGACGAACGGTCAACCACCCTGCGTCCAGGCATACAACAGGGATTGATGCTGCTTGCCAATCACGCCGGCGCCGCGTTGCGCAACGCAGCGCTCTACCGTCAACTTGACGAAGCATACCAGCGGCGTCAGGAACTTGATCGCCTCAAAAGCGAATTCATCGCCATTGCATCGCATGAACTGCGCACTCCGCTCTCGATTGTGCTGGGATATACTATGATGGTGCGCGACCAGGTCGATGGAAGTCAGCGCGATTATCTTCAGCGTGTTCTGGAAAGCGCGCAGCGGATCAAAGAGATTGTCGATGACATGGTCAACCTGCGGCACATCGACACCGGTGAGGCGCAACCGCAACTGGCGCCGCTCGATCTGATCAGCACAATCCAGCAGGCGGTTGAGAATGTGCGCAGCACAGTCGAACTGTCGGGTCAGGAGATCGTGACGCGCCTGCCGGAGACGCTTCCTCCATTCCTTACTGATCGTGAAAAGGTGCTGCTGGTGCTCAACCACCTGCTCTCGAACGCCATTAAATTTACACCGGCGCAAGGGAAGATTACGATTGCGCTCAGTGTCCGCCCATACGCGGACCTCGAGACGCTGAACAACGCTTCGATCATCAAGCCTCCGGCGTCGCTGCGCACGCTGCCGTGGGTGGTTGTCGATGTCGCAGACACCGGGATTGGCATTCCAGCGCACGAACAAACACGCATCTTCGAACGATTCTATCAGGTGGGCGACTCGCTGACGCGTGAGCGCGGCGGCGCAGGGTTGGGGTTGGCGCTGGTGCGCGAGCTGATAGCCTCACTGGGCGGGGCGGTATGGGTCGTCAGCCGGCAAGGGGAGGGCAGCACCTTCTCGTTTGCGCTGCCGTTCCGCCAGACTTAGAGGAAAGTGAAGCAATCTCATGACGTACCGACTTGTGGTTGTTCCAGGTGAAAGCAGCGAACTGCGCGCCCTGCAGGGCCGGTTCGCCGGCGATGTCGAGGTGCAGACGCTCGACACGGCAAACGATGCGTTGTGGGAAGTGCGGAATGATCCGCCTGGCGTGATTATTGCGAATGTCGAACTGCCAGGAATGAGCGGCATCGATCTGGCGGAAATTCTGCCGAACTTTGGCGCGCCGACACGCCTGGTGCTGTGGAGCCGGCAGTCCGATCCGCAAATAGCCCGGCGAGCGGCAGGCTTTGGCGTGCAGCACGTCGTTAGCAGCGATATGGCGTTCGATGATCTGTGCAATCTGCTCTATCGGGAACTGAACGAAGCGGCGGCGACAGCCACGCAGGCGGCGGAACCCGAGCCTGAGAGCGCACCGCCGCCTCCGCCTCCGGCACAGCCGAAGGAACCTCCCGCAGCAGCAGCATCTGAACCGCCGGCGCGCCCCGCGCGCCCCAAAGCCGAACCGCCGCGCCAGGCGGAAGCGCCGCCACCGCGCCCGGCGGAGACAGGCGCGCCACGCCCGGCGCGCCGACGCGATGGTCCCCTGGTGTTGACCCCTGAAGACCAGCGCGCAATTCGCCTGCGCATGGAGGCGCTCGATCGCGATGTCGGCTCGAAATGTATTATTCTCGCCGATCGGGCCGGTATGGTGCTGGTTGAGACCGGATTGACCATCGGGTTGCCGACGATGGTGTTGCTGCCGCTGCTTTCGACCAGTTTCTCGACGGCGGGGCAGATCACGCAGATGCTGCGCGAAACCGAGTCGTCGGCGCTGTACGTTCACGAGGGAAGCCATTACGATCTCTACTGCTTCGATATTGCGCAACGCTTCATGCTCGTCATCGTCTTCGACAAATCCGGAACGCCGGCAAAGATCGGCTCTGTCTGGGTCTATGCCAAACGCGCCATCCGCGACATTCAAGAGTTGCTCGGTTAGCGGCGCGTTTGCACGTTCTTTTTACCTGTGCTATACTCGCCGCGTCGTCTCAGTCAGTGCTTTCGTGGGCGCCGCGCCTGTTCAACCTCGCTTCGCAGGTTGAATTTTTATGCCTGATATGGTACATTTTATTGTGAAAGCGTTCTCAAAGTAGGGAGAGTGCGTTTATGCGGAACCGCATTCTGACGGTCACCGGCATTCTACTTGTGGTTGGGATCATCCTGTATATTATCGGCGTTCGCTCGACCAAACTGCACATCTCGGTCGCCGCTGAACCGGTTGTCTGCCTCGGCGGCGCACGCGCCACCCTCGAAACGTGCGCAAGCGGCTTCCCCATCACCAATTCGCTGATCACCACTGTAATCGTTCTGGTTATCATTATTGTTGCTGTTCTGGCTGGAACGCGCAACATGCAGATGGTGCCGCGCGGCTTCCAGAATGTGCTCGAAGTGATGGTCGAAGCCTTCTACAACTTCGCTCAAAGCGTTGATCGCCGAAATGTGGCAAAGTTTTTCCCGTTCTGCGCATCGGCATTCTTCTTCATTCTCGTGTCCAATGTCATCGGTCTCGTTCCAGGCGTCGGGAGCATTGGCGCCTGCGTGCCCACGGCGGAACACAAGGAAACGGCAATCGTCGCCCCGGTCGCTGATGTGACGATGGCGGAAGAGCCGGCTGGCGCGCCGGATTTCTTCGCTTCATGGCCGCTGTCGTGTGAGAAGGGCACGACACTGGTGCCGTATCTGCGTGCGCCGTCGGCAGATCTGAACGTGACTCTGGCGTGGGCGCTCATTTCGGTGGGACTGATTCAGTTCTTTGGCTTCCAGGCGCTTGGGCTTGGCTACCTTACGAAGTTCTTCAACTTCCGCGAGGGGTTCATGACGGCGATTGTCGGCATCCTCGAGTTGATCTCCGAGTTTGTGCGCATTATCGCCTTCGCCTTCCGACTTTTTGGCAATATCTTTGCCGGCGAGGTGATTCTCGTCGTGATGGCGTTCCTGTTCCCGTATCTGCTGCCGGCGCCGTTCTACGCCTTCGAGCTGTTCGTCGCCTTTATGCAGGCGCTGATTTTCTCAGTCCTGTCGCTCGTCTTTATGTCGCTGGCAACTGAAGCGCACGGCGGGCACGACAGCCATGGGCATGGCGAGACGGCGGCGCATTAGCACGTTCATCCGGCGGCGCTTCTGTAGCGCATACGTGGGTTTTGTATGTCTGAGATGCAAGCACATCATTGTACTCTTGAGGAGGAGACGGATCATGACGGATGACGGTCTGCGACTTATCGCTGCGGCGCTCGCAGTAGGCATCGGCGCCGTTGGACCTGGCGTTGGCATCGGCGTTATCTTTAGCGGCGCGCTGCAGGCGATGGGCCGCAACCCTGAAGCTGAAGGAACCCTGCGCACGTATATGTTCCTCGGCTTTGCGCTGGTCGAAGCGCTGTTCATCTTTGCGCTGGTTATCTCGCTGTTGATCGCATTCCGTATTGTGTAATATCCTTCCGTATGAGGGAGAACGGCTGTGGAAAAACTGGGCATCAATTGGGGGTTGTTGATTGCGCAACTGATCAATGTCGTCTTCGTGGTCTGGTTGCTGACTACCTTTCTGTATCGCCCGATCCTGAACATGCTCAATCAACGGACGAACCGGATTCAGGAGGGGTTGCAGGACGCAGAGAAGGTTCGTGAACAACTGGCGAATGCGAAGCGCGATTACGACGCCGAACTGGCGAAGGCGCGCCAGGAGGCGGCGGGTATTCTGGCGCAGGCGCAGGAACGTGCGCGCGCGCAGGCGGCTGAGATTATCGCGCAGGCGCACCGCGACGCCGAAAAGCTCAAAAGTGACACCCTTGCACAGGCGGAACAGGAACGACAGCGGATGCTCGGCGAACTCAAGGATCGGATGGCGGAGTTGGTCGTCCTGACCGCAGAGCGGGTGCTCAACGCGGAGTTGAAGGCGAACCACGACCGCCTGATCGAAGAGTCGCTGGCGGAACTTGGCAAGTATAATTGAACCGCAATGCCGGGCGGTATCGTTCGCTGCCCGGCGTAAAGGCGAGGCATAGTCGTGAGTGCATCTGAAGCTCAGGTTATTGCACGGGCGTTGTTCGACTCGCTGACCGGCGCAGCACTGCAGGCGCTCCATACGGCTACCAGCGTCAATGGCGAGATGACGCCGGAACGGGTGCTGGCTGCGTTGCCGGCAGACGCTCCGCGTGAGGTGCGCAACCTGATCCTGGCGCTTGGCAAAGAGGGCAACCTTGACCGTCTGCCGGCAGTTGTGGCCGCCTTTGAGCAGATGACACGCCGCGGCGGCGCACGACCACTGACTGGCGAGGTGATCAGCGCCGTTGAGTTGAATCCGCACCAGCGTGAGCGCATTTCCGAGCAACTGAAAGCGCGGTACGGTCCCGATCTGGAACTGCGCTTCAGTGTCGATGAGTCGCTGATCGGCGGGTTGATCATTCGTATCGGCGATCAGGTCCTCGATACCAGCCTGCGGACGCGCATGGCTGCGATTCAGCGCAATATGATGACGGGGTAGCATCCGCAGCACGAGCGGCGCGCCGCCGTAATGAGGGAATAGACGATGACTGTTGCAACGACAGAGGAATTGTATCAGCGGCTGCTCAAGAGTATTCGCGAAGGCGTTGATCTTCAGCCGAAGATGGTCAACGTCGGCACCGTGATTCAGGTGGGCGATGGCGTGGCGAAGATTAGCGGGCTTGAACAGGCAATGGCGTCTGAGTTGCTCGAGTTTCCGCCTAAAGCCGGTCGCAGTGAGCCGGTGTTTGGTGTTGCGCTCAACCTGGAAAGAGACGCGGTTTCGGCGATTATTCTCGGCGATTATCTCGGCATCGAAGAGGGCGATCAGGTCAACTCGACCGGGCGCGTCATTTCGGTGCCGGTCGGTCAGGAACTGATTGGGCGGGTGGTCAATGCGCTCGGTCAACCGATCGATGGCAAAGGACCGATCCAGACAACGAAGTATCGCCCCATCGAGCGCATCGCTCCTGGAGTGATCACGCGCAAGTCGGTCGATACGCCGGTGCAGACCGGCATCATCGCTATCGACGCGATGATCCCGATTGGGCGCGGTCAGCGCGAGTTGATCATCGGCGACCGCCAGACCGGTAAGACGGCGGTGGCGATCGATACGATCATCAACCAGAAGGGCAAGGGGATGGTCTGCATCTATGTGGCCATCGGGCAGAAACGTGCTCAGGTCGCACAGATCATCAACTTTCTCGAAAAATATGGCGCGATGGATTATACAATCGTCGTCTCGGCGACGGCGTCGGAGTCGGCGGCGTTGCAGTATATTGCGCCGTATGCCGGTTGCACGATGGGCGAAGAGGTCATGGAAAACGGCGTGATCATCGATGGTCAGGAAGTGCGTGATGCGCTGATCGTCTATGATGACCTCTCGAAACACGCGACCGCTTATCGCCAGGTGTCGCTGCTGCTGCGCCGCCCGCCGGGCCGTGAGGCGTACCCCGGCGATGTGTTCTATCTCCATTCGCGCCTGCTCGAGCGCGCCGCGCGCCTGAACGAGGACTATGGCGGCGGCAGCCTGACCGCGCTGCCGATCATCGAAACGCAGGCGAACGATGTGTCGGCCTATATTCCAACGAACGTCATTTCGATTACCGATGGCCAGATCTATCTGGAGACCGACCTGTTCAACGCCGGTATTCGCCCGGCGCTGAACGTCGGCATCTCGGTGTCGCGCGTCGGCGGCGCGGCGCAGACCCGCGCGATGCGCTCGGTGTCGGACCGCTTGAAGATCGATATGGCGCAGTTCCGCGATCTTGCGGCGTTCGCGCAGTTCGCGTCGGACCTCGACGCCACAACACGGGCGCAGATTGAACGCGGTCAGCGCCTGCAGGAAGTGCTCAAGCAACCGCAGTTTCAGCCGATGCCCCTGGAAGAGCAGGTGGTTATTCTGTTTGCGGGAATCAATGGCTATCTCGATGATGTGCCGATCAGTCAGATCGGGCGGTTCAAGTCCGAGTTGTTCAACTATATGCGCACGGCACACCCTGAGGTCGGTAAGATGATCTTCGAGAATCGCCTCGACCGCAAGTTCCCTTCGCCGGAAATTCGCTCCGCAATTGAGAATATGCTGAAGGAATTCAAGCAGATGAGCAATTTTGCGGAGGAGTAGGAGAGGCGAGAGGCGAGAGGTGAGAGGTGAGAGGCGAGAGGTGAGAGGTGAGAGGCGAGAGGTGAGAGGTGAGAGGTGAGAGGTGAGAGGTGAGAGGCGTACCAGTAGAGACGTTGCAGCGCAACGTCTCGCCCGGTGCGGCATTTCGGCGGTTGCATCGCAACGTCTTCTGATCTGAGGAAGTTATGCCCAGTACCCGTGAAATCCGGCGTCGTATTCGCTCAGTGAAGAACCTGGCGCAGATCACGCGCGCGATGGAGATGGTGTCGGCGTCGAAGATGCGCCGCGCGCAGCGAAATGTGCTCGCAACTCGCCCGTATGCCGACCGCCTGCTCGACGTGATGGGCGAATTGACCGGGCGCGCGGTCGGGATGCGCCGCGGCACCCTGCTCGAAGTGCGCCCCGTGGTGAAGGGCGTCGCCCTGATTGTCGTCACGCCTGACCGCGGATTGGCGGGAAGCCTGGTTGCCAATGTGCTGCGGCGCGCGTCGCGCTTCATTCTCGATGAGCAGGAAAAGAAGCATACCGTCGAAGTTCTGGCGATTGGGAAGAAGGGGCGCGATTTTATGGTGCGCACGCACCAGAACCTGGTCGCCGAGGTGACCAAACTTGGCGATTATCCGCGTCTGACCGATATTCTCGGCATTTCGACGAATGTGATCAGCGGCTTCCTGAGCGGGCAGTACGACGAAGTCTATGTGTTGTACAGCCAGTTCATCAATACCCTTGTGCAGCGCCCGACAATCAAACGGTTGCTGCCGATCGACCCGCCGCACGAACCGGCGGAGCGCATGGTCGACTATACCTACGAGCCGAGTCAGGAAGAAGTATTGCGCGAACTTTTGCCGCGCTTCGTCGAAGTGCAACTCTATCAGGCAGTGCTGGAAGCGATCGCCAGTGAGCACAGCGCACGCATGGTGGCAATGCGCAATGCGACCGACAATGCCAAAGAATTGCAGCGCGACCTGACCCTCTCGTACAACAAGACGCGCCAGGCGAATATTACGAAGGAAGTCTCCGAGATTGCGTCGGGTGCGGCAGCCCTGGCGGAAATGTGATGCGATGTACCTGAGTGGAGGATGCTCATGGCCGGAGCAACCGGTGTTGTGACGGATATTATCGGCGTGGTGATCAATGCAAAGTTTCCGGAGAATGAAACGCCGGAAATCTACAACGCGCTGGAGATACCCCTGGAAAATGGCAAGCGCCTGGTCGCAGAGGTGCAACAGCAACTCGGCGGCGGCATGGTCAAGGCTGTGGCGATGAGCAGCACGGACGGCATGCGCCGCGGCGTCAAGGCCATCGATACCGGTCGCCCGATTGCCGTCCCCGTTGGCGCAGGAACGCTTGGGCGCGTGTTCGACGTGCTCGGCGACCCGATCGATGGCGAAGGTCCGGTGCAAACGACCGAGTATCGCCCGATCCATCGCCCGCCCCCCTCGCTCGAGGATCAGTCGACGACAGCGCAGATTTTCGAGACGGGTATTAAGGTTATCGACCTGATCGCCCCGTTTACGCGCGGCGGCAAGACGGGCATCTTCGGCGGCGCAGGCGTCGGTAAGACGGTGATCATCCAGGAGTTGATTGCGAACGTCGCCAAGGAGCAGTCGGGCTACTCGGTCTTTGCCGGTGTCGGCGAGCGCTCGCGCGAGGGGAACGACCTCATTCACGAGATGAAGGAGGCCCGGATCGATGAAAAAACCCGGGTGTTCGACAAAACAGTGATGGTGTTCGGCCAGATGAACGAGCCGCCGGGGGCGCGCCTGCGCGTCGGGTTGACCGCGATGACCATGGCGGAGTACTTCCGCGATGAAGGGCGCGATGTGCTGCTCTTCATCGATAACATCTTCCGCTTTGTTCAGGCAGGTTCAGAAGTCTCGGCGCTGCTCGGACGCATGCCGTCGCAGGTGGGATATCAGCCGACGCTCGGCACCGAAATGGGTGAATTGCAGGAGCGCATTACGTCTACCAAGAAAGGGTCGATTACCTCGATGCAGGCAGTGTATGTGCCTGCCGACGACTACACCGACCCGGCGCCGGCGACGGTGTTCTCGCACCTCGATGCGACGATCACACTCGAACGCAGCATCGCCGCCAAAGGCATCTATCCCGCCGTCGATCCGCTGGCATCGACCAGCCGCATCCTCGACCCCAACATCGTTGGTGCGGAGCATTACCGTGTGGCGCGTGAGGTGCAGCGCGTGTTGCAGCGCTATAAGGACTTGCAGGACATCATCGCCATCCTGGGTGTCGAGGAACTGTCCGACGATGATAAATTGACGGTGGCGCGCGCGCGCAAGATCGAGCGCTTCTTCTCGCAACCCTTTACCGTGGCGCAACAGTTCACCGGTCGCCCTGGCAAATATGTGCCGATTGCCGAAACGGTCAAGAGTTTTGCACGGCTGCTGGCAGGCGAAGTCGATCACATTCCAGAGCAGTTCTTCCTGCTCCAGGGCGGTCTCGACGATGTCATTCAGGCGT
This sequence comes from uncultured Roseiflexus sp., assembly GCA_937935075.1. Classification (GTDB taxonomy): domain Bacteria; phylum Chloroflexota; class Chloroflexia; order Chloroflexales; family Roseiflexaceae; genus Roseiflexus. The sequence continues at coordinate 16,587 of CALGYB010000090.1, forward strand.
ATGAGGCGTCGCGGAGGTAACGGGTATGCCTATTCATCTCGAGATTGTGACCGCCGAGCGCGTTGTGCTCTCCGATGATGTGGATATGATCAACGCGCCGACGAAAGACGGTCGCGTTGGCATCCTGCCACGCCACGCGCCGCTCCTGACGATCCTCGAGATTGGTGAACTCGATATCGTCAAGAATGGGGTCACCACGCCGTTTGCGGTCTCAGGCGGGTTTATGGAAGTGCTCCCGCATCGCGTGACGATCCTGGCGGATACCGCCGAGCGCGCCGATGAGATCGATGAGGCGCGCGCCGAAGCGGCCCGCCGGGCTGCCGAGCAGCGCATCGCCGAACGCAAAAGCGCCCAGGACCTGGCGCTCGCCGAGGCGGAGTTGCGCCGCGCACTCGTGCAGTTGAAAGTGGCGCAGTTGAAGAAGATCCGGCGTGAGCGCGACTAGTGAGACCGCGCGCTCCCTCTGAGTCGTTATCGCAGGGCACAGGATGCAGTATCATGGATGCTGCTCTTGACCCTGCGATATTTCATGCTGAAGGCACAATCTGCCGGGCAGGAAGGTATGGCAAAGAAAATCGGCATCGACCTGGGCACCGCCAATGTGCTGGTGTATGTCAAAGGTCGCGGGATCGTCCTCTCTGAACCGTCGGTCGTCGCAATCTCGACCAAAGATAATCGCATCAAGGCAGTGGGCGCGGATGCGCTGGCGATGCTCGGACGCGAACCGGAAAGCATTGAGGTGATACGCCCGTTGCGCGATGGCGTGATTGCCGATTACGACATCACCGAGGCGATGCTGCGCTATTTCATTCGCAAAGCGATGGGACCGTTCAGCTTCAACAAGCCCGATGTCATGATCTGCATCCCGGCTGGGGTCACGACGGTCGAGATGCGCGCGGTGCGTCAGGCGGCTGAGTCTGCCGGAGCGCGCCACGCCTACCTGATCCGCGAGCCGCTCGCGGCAGCCATCGGCGCCAACATTCCGGTCGCGCAGCCGTCAGGCAACCTGATCATCGACATCGGCGGCGGCACGACCGAGGTGGCGGTCATCTCGTTGAACGATATTGTCGTCAGTCACTCGGTACGCGTCGGCGGCAACAAATTCGACGAAATGATCGCCGCGTATATCAAACGCAAGTATAACGTGCTGGTCGGCGAACGTACCGCCGAGAGCATCAAGATCGAGATTGGCTCGGCGCTGCCGCTCGAGCGCCCGCTGTCGATGCAGGTGCGCGGACGCGATCAGGTGGCCGGTCTGCCGCGCACGATCGAGATCGGTTCGAATGAGATCACCGATGCGCTGCAGGAGCCGCTGGAGGCGGTGATCGATGCAGTGCGCCGCGTCCTCGCCGAAACACCGCCGGAATTGTCGTCCGATATTATCGATAAGGGGATGATTATGACCGGCGGCGGTTCGATGCTGCGCCGCATCAACGAACTGCTCACCGATGTGACCGGCGTTCCCTGTTATGTCGCCGATCAACCGGCGAACTGCGTCGCCATCGGCACCGGACTGGCGCTCGAATATATCGACATCCTGCGCGATAGCCTCAGCGGGGATGATTTGAATTAGGGGTTAGGGATGAGGGGTTAGGGAGCGATGAATACACTCGATCTTAACCCTCAACCCTGACCCTTACCCCCTGGTTAATTAGGGGTTAGGGGTTAGGGATGAGGGATTAGGGAGCGATGAATACACTCGATCTTAACCCTCAACCCTGACCCTTACCCCCTGGTTAATTAGGGGTTAGGGGTTAGGGATGAGGGGTTAGGAGCGATGAATACAATCGATCTTAACTCTTAACCCTCAACCCTGAC
>CALGYB010000091.1 GCA_937935075.1 uncultured Roseiflexus sp.
AGCCCCCTCCACTCTCCGTGCCCGGTGTTCAGGGTTCAGAGAGTTGGTTCTTGGCGCTCGGTTCTTATACTAATGCGCGGTCGTTTGTACAATACCGCCGGAGTGCTGCGGCAGGACGCCTGGCCGCTACGGGCTAAAGCCCTCGCTGAGGACGCAGTTCGACCATGCTCACTGCAGGCGGTTCGACTGTACTCACTGCAAGTGAAAGCCCCGCCAGGGCTACTGATGACGATGCGTGGTCATACCATCCCCGACTGCCGCTGCGCGTTGACCGTTGCGCCTTGCACAACGAATGCACGAACATCTTGTTTGACTGACCGCAATTTAGTATCGGTTCTCGGTTCTCAATCCCACGCCGCTGTCGTTGACAATGGAGACCATATTGGGCAGAGGTCGATGCGCCAAGAAGCCGCGCTGAAAACGCCGGCAGCCGCCGGTTTCGCCCTGTTCCGGTTCGATAGCCCGCCCCAATCTGGCGCGCACGTTGGCATTGCGTGCCCACGGGCGGCCAAAGCCACGTTCTGGTGCGTCCAATCCGGCAGGCGGAGTCGGTAATACTGGAGGCGTTCCTTCGCTTAATCTCTCGTCTGCCATCCCCTGTCCGTGTTTCATGGTATACTATAAACAGTACTGACCAGTCAGTCGATAGGCGGGCACATGGTTCACCTAACCGACAAGCGTTCCGATCAGCAGAGCACCCGCGAGCGCATTCTCGAAGCGGCGCTGGATATTTTCTCGTCGAAAGGGTACCACGAGGCGCGCCTGGATGACATTGTCGAGGCGGCGCGTATCTCGAAGGGGTCGATCTACTTCCACTTTCCAAACAAGGAGCGCCTCTTTCTGGCGCTGGTCGATCAATTCGCCGACCTGATCGAGCGGCGCGCTACCGAAGCCATCGAGCGCCAGCCGCGCGCCGGGATCGACCGGGTGCGCGCAGCGATCATGGCGGTGATCGAGACCTTCGGCAAGTATCGCCGTCCCGCCAAAATCCTGCTGGTGCAGGCCGTCGGATTGGGGGCGCCTTTCGAGAAAAAGCGACTGGAAGTGACCGATCGCTTCGCAGCGCTGATCAAGCGCCATCTCGATGAAGCCGTGGCTGTCGGTGAGATCCAGCCGATCGATACCACGGTAGTGGCGCACGCCTGGATGGGCGCGATTTACAACCTGATCATTCGCTGGGTGATGACCGGCGATCCGCCAGCCGAGCGGATCCCGCCCACGCTGGTGCCGTTGTTGTTGCGGAGTGTCAATTATCCGGTGGAGGAGAAACAGGGCAACGCCGTATAAGGACAGAGGCGAGAGGCGAGAGGTGCGAGGTGCGAGGCGAGAGGTGAATGCGATGCCCTGAGCCTGCGAAGGGTTGAACGCATCATCCACTGTGATCCCTCACCAGCGTACATCGGCTATTGTACGAATGATCGCGCATTAGCATCAGTTCTTAGTTCTTAGTTCTCAGTTCTCAGTGCTCAATGACCAAATCCTTCCAACAACACTACGGTCGTCTGATCAGCCTGAGCATGCCGTGCCCTGGCGTGTCTCCCGCTGACCTGTTGCGTCACGCACGTGGGCAGCCGCGGTCGTTCTGGGAAAGTGCGCGCGACGGGGTGGCGTTCGCCGGGATGGGGATCGCAGTCGAATTGATGGCGTGGGGCGCCAATCGCTTCGCCGAGATTGAGAAGCAGGCGCGTGCGTTGTTCGAGAATGCAGTGATGCTCGATGAGCGCGAGCCGCTGGCAGCGCCGCGACTCTTCGGCGGCTTCGCATTCCATAACGACTTCGTGCCCGATCTGGCATGGGCGGATTTCCCGCCGGCGCATTTTGTGCTGCCGCACTACCAACTGGTGCGCGTCCGCGATTCGTTCTGGTTGACGCTGAATATTCACGCGCCGCCTGGCGAAGACCCGCGTGCGCTGGAGTCCGACCTGCGCGAGGCGCTGCTGGCGCAGATCGATCGCCTGCAGAGCGCGCCGCCGTCGCCGCCGCCTCCTTCACCGGCGCGCCTGGCGTATCCCATGCCGTTCGAACAGTGGGCGCGCAGTGTCGAACGGATTGTCCGGCAGATAAATGCGGGCAACCTGAAGAAGGTCGTGCTGGCACGAATTGCCGAGGCGTCGTTCAAAGCGCCGGTGGATGTCGATAGCGCGCTGGCATACCTGGAACAGCGCTACCCCGACACCTATCGCTTTCTCTTCGAGCCGCGCCCCGGACGCGCATTTTTCGGCGCGACGCCGGAATTGCTGGCGCAGGTGAGCGGTGACCGGGTGACGACGATGGCGCTGGCGGGCAGCATCCGGCGTGGCGCGACGCCCGAAGAAGATGAACGGCTTGCAGCGGCGCTGCTGGATAGCGCGAAGGATCGCCACGAGCATCAGATCGTGGTCGATGAGGTGCGCAACCGCCTGGCGCCGCTGACGAGTCGCCTGGATGTAGGGGCAACCGGGGTGATGCGGCTGAGCAACATTCAGCACCTGCACACGCCGATTGACGGTGTGCTGCGCCAACCGCGCGGTGTACTGCCGGTCGTGGCGACGCTCCACCCGACGCCAGCGCTCGGCGGCGAGCCACGCGAAGCGGCAATGCGCCTGATCGCAGAACTGGAACCGGCGCCGCGCGGCTGGTACGCCGCGCCCGTCGGCTGGATTGACCGGCGCCTGGATGGGCAATTCGGGGTTGCCATTCGCTCGGCGGTGGTCCAGACGACCCGCGCCTGGCTGTATGCCGGCGCCGGGATTGTCGCCGCGAGCGACCCGCAACGCGAATGGGACGAAACGAACCTCAAGTTCCGCCCGATGCTGGAGGGGTTGGGGGTTCAGAGGTAAGAGGTGCGCGACGAGAGGCGAGAGGTTACGGGTGGAAAGGTTGCCGGTCGGGACGCAGAGGAAGTGCAGGTTACAGGTAGAGACGTTGCACTGCACCGTCTCTCGATTGCCGTGGTACTGCAACACCTTTGCAGGTGATGGTCTGGAAGGAACGCCACCGACCTTCGAGGTCTCTGCCATGAGTTCTGGCAGTCTCCCGAAGCGCCGCAGTCGGAACAGTCCGCGACCTTGGCGGATGTGACCGTCACCAGCGGGGGAGCGGGGCGCTTTCCGGGCCGTCGTCCAGCACAGCGCATGTGCCGGGTGCGGCGCATCTTATCGAAGGTGACGGTCACCGACGGGGGAGCGGGGCGCTTTCCGGGTCGTCGTCCAGCACAGCGCATGTGCCGGGTGCGGCGCATCTTATCGAAGGTGACGGTCACCGACAGGGGAGCGGGGCGCTTTCCGGGTCGTCGTCCAGCACAGCGCATGTGCCGGGTGCGGCGCATCTTATCGGAGGTGTCGGTCACCGACAGGATCGGTTCTCGGTTCTTGGTTCTCGGTTCTTGGTTCTCGGTTCTTGGTTCTCGGTTCTTGGTTCTCGGTTCTCGGTTCTTGGTTCTCGGTTCTCGACATGCCCAATCGCAACTTTCTCTACGCCACCACACTGGTCGATGAGCTTGCCCGCGCCGGGCTGCGATACGTATGCCTGGCGCCGGGGTCGCGCAATACGCCGCTGGTGCTGGCATTCGCCCAACATCCAGCAATTCGAGCCTTTTCGCACCTGGACGAGCGCAGCGCGGCGTTCTTCGCGCTCGGTCTGGCGTTGGCGACCGATACGCCAACCGCAGTGGTCTGCACGTCCGGTTCGGCGGCTGCGAACTTCTTCCCGGCGATTGTCGAGGCGCATCAGGCGGAGGTTCCGTTGCTGGCGCTGACGGCGGATCGTCCGCACGAACTGCGCGACAGCGGCGCCAACCAGACGATCGATCAGGTGAAGATGTTCGGCAGTTTTGCGCGCTGGAGCGTCGATGTGGCGCTGCCGGAGGCGACGCCGCCGCCGGTTGCGCTGCGCAACCTGCGAACGCTGGCGGCGCGCGCGATAGCGATCGCCGTCGGCGAGCCGCGCGGTGTGGTGCATCTGAACCTGCCATTTCGCCCACCGTTAGAGCCGACTCCCGTGGCAGGCGATATGATTGAGCCTCCGGCGGCGGCGCAGCCGCGTGACGGTGATGCGCCATACACGCAGGTCCTGAAGGCGGCGCCTGCCGCGCCGCAGGAAGCGGTCGTCGAGCAGATTGCCGCAATCTTCGAACAGCACGAGCGCGGTCTGATCGTCTGTGGTCCGCGTTGCCCTGGCGGGGCGTTTGGCGCGTTGGTGAGCGAACTGTCGCAGCGCACCGGCTACCCGGCGCTGGTCGATGGCGTGTCCGGCGTGCGCTTTGGCTATCCTGGCGTGATCGGCGGGTATGAGACCTTCCTCTTCGGCGAGCATTCCTTCCCGCCGCCTGAGGTCGTGCTGCGGTTCGGCGCGGTTCCTACCTCGAAGTGGCTCAATCAGTACCTCGACACAGCAGCGTCGCCGGTCGTCATCCATGTGCGCGCCAGCGGCGTATGGGCGGATGACAGTCATCGGGTGAGCCACTTCGTTGTGGCTGACGAAGCCGCCTTCATTCGCGCGCTGCTCCCGCGCCTGACCGAACGCCGGAGTGGGTGGACGCAGCGTTTCACAGATGCAGAGGTGCGAGTGTGGGCAGCCGTTGAAGCCGGGATTGCCGAAGAGCCGTACTTTGACGGCGGCGTAGTGTACGACGCCATCGATCTGTTGCCGGAAGGCGCGTCGCTCTTTGTCGGCAACAGCCTGCCAGTGCGGCATCTCGATCAGTTCGGCAAGCCGGGAGTGCGGCGCATCCATGCATTCGCCAATCGAGGAGCATCAGGAATTGACGGGAATATCTCGACCGCGCTCGGCATTGGCGCAGGACGACCGGACGCGCCGCTGGCGGCGATCGTCGGCGACATTACGTTCTACCACGATATGAATGGGTTGCTGGCGGTGCGGCGCTGCGGCGTTCCGGCGACGATTGTGCTGCTCAACAACGACGGCGGCGGTATTTTCCACCGCCTGCCGATCAACCGGTTCGACCCGGAGTTCACCGACTATTTCGTGACGCCGCATGGACTCGACTTTGCGCCTGCGGCGAAAATGTACGGTCTGGAATATGTGCTGGTAAAGGATCGTGAGGCATTCCGCAGCGCCTTCCGCGCCAGCATCGACGCGCGCGCCGCAACCCTCATTGAACTGCGCACCGATGCGCGCAGCGACCTGGCGCGACGGAATGCCATTATGAGATCAGTGTAAAAGGAGAATACCGTGGCGCGTTTTATACCGAAACTCTCGTCGCTGGTCGAATGGACCGAGGTCAAGGAGTACGAAGACATCACCTTCCACATTGGCGGGGGAATTGCCCGCATCGCCTTCAATCGCCCTGAAATTCGCAACGCTTTCCGCCCCAAAACAATCGATGAGATGACCGAGGCTGTTCTGTCCGCCTGGCACAACCAGGATGTCGGCGTCGTCATCCTGACCGGCAATGGTCCGAGTCCGAAGGATGGCAAGTACGCCTTCTGTTCCGGCGGCGACCAGACAGTGCGCGGGCAGGCGGGGTACATCGATGACGAGGGGGTTGCGCGGTTGAATGTGCTGCAACTGCAACGTTACATCCGCACGATGCCAAAGCCAGTGATCGCCGCCGTTGCCGGGTATGCCATTGGCGGCGGGCATGTGCTGCACGTTATCTGCGATCTGACCATTGCGGCGGAGAATGCGATCTTCGGGCAGACCGGTCCGGTCGTCGGGAGTTTCGACGCCGGGTTTGGCTCGAGTTATCTGGCATCAATCGTCGGGCAGAAGAAGGCGCGCGAGATCTGGTACCTCTGCCGCCAGTACAACGCGCAGCAGGCGCTGGAGATGGGGCTGGTCAACACAATCGTGCCGGTGGACGAACTGGAAGATGAGGCGGTGCGCTGGGCGCAGGAGATTCTGGAGAAGAGTCCGATTGCCATCCGCTTCCTCAAAGCAGGCTTCAACGCCGATCTCGACGGTCAGACCGGTATTCAGGTGTTGGCTGGCGACGCGACCATGCTCTTCTACATGACCGAGGAGGGCAACGAGGGCAGAAAAGCCTACCTGGAGAAACGCAAACCCGATTTCTCGAAGTTCCCCCGCCGTCCATGATGCGCGACTGGCTCTCGGCGCAGGTGCAAGCGCGCCCTGACGGCGCGGCGCTGTTGGTTGGCGAAGCGACGCTGACGTACCGCGCGCTGCACGAACAGACGGCGGCGTTTGCTGCCCGTCTCGCAGCAGCCGGCGTCGAGCGCGGCACGGTCGTCGGCGTGTTGCTGTCGAATCGTCTCGAAGCGGTGCTGGCGATTCACGCCGCGCCGCGACTTGGCGTGACGCTGGCGCTGTTCAACACGCGCCTGACCGCAGCGGAACTCGATGTGCAGGTGCGCGCAGCGGAGTGCCGTGTGCTGGTGTGTGAGCGCGATACCCTGCCGGCAGCGCTGGCGCTTCCTTCGGCGCCCCGCGTGCTGTGTGTCGATCCGGTCGATAACCCGCGCCTGACGCCAATCGACCGGCTTGCCGGGGATGGCGCTGCGTACTGCGAAGGCGCCATCGACCTCGACGCGCCGTTTGTGATCATCTTCACTTCTGGCACCACCGGAACACCACGCGGCGCCGTGCTACCCTATGGCGCATTCTTCGCCAGCGCCATGGCATCGGCGTACCGCATTGGCGTCGTGCCGCACGACCGCTGGCTCTGCGTGCTGCCGAACTACCACGTTGGCGGGTTGAGCATCCTGCTGCGGTCATGCCTCTACGGCACAGCAGTGGATCTCTGGCAACGCTTCGACGCTCCGGCGATCATGGAACGGTTGAGACGTGCGCCGGTGACACTCATCTCGCTGGTGCCAACGATGCTCTACCGGCTGCTTGAACAGGCTGGCACTGCACCGCCGCATCTGCGACTCGTGCTCCTCGGTGGGGCTGCCGCGCCCCCTGATCTGCTGGAGCGCGCCCTGGAAGCAGGATGGCCCATTGCCACGACCTATGGACTGACCGAGGCGGCATCGCAGGTGGCGACGGCACTGCCTGAAGAGGTGCGCCGCAAGCCCGGCAGCGTCGGGCGACCGCTGATCTTCACCCGCGTGCGGGTCGTGGACGACCAGGAGCGCGATCAGCCTCCCAACGTCTACGGCGACATCGTGGTGCAGGGTCCGACCCTCATGCGCGGCTATCTCGGCGCCATGCCGCTCGCCGCTGATGCCTGGCTTCCCACGGGGGACATCGGCTACCTCGACGCCGACGGCGACCTGTGGGTGGTGCAACGGCGCAGCGACCTGATCATCAGCGGCGGCGAGAACATCTACCCGGCGGAAGTCGAACAGGCGTTACGTCAGCATCCGGCAGTCGCCGATGTTGCAGTGGTTGGCGTGCCATCGGCGGAGTGGGGGCAGCAGGTCGGCGCTGCCATCGTCCTGCGCGACCCGACGGCGAGCGTTGCGGACATCCTGGCATTCAGCCGCACCCGGCTGGCGGGGTACAAACAGCCGCGCCTGATTCGCATCGTCGAAGAATTGCCCCGCACCGTGTCGGGGAAGGTGCTGCGGGCGGCGGTGACGGAGTTGTTGCAGGCGCCAACGTGATCGTCACCTCCGCCAGGCGCCCCGCTCCCCGCCGGTGACCGTCACCTCCGCCAGGCTGCGCCTCACCGCCCAATATGCTGCGCCGGGCGATGACCACGCAACCGCCTGTCACCTCGCAGTGACGGTCACCTCCGCCAGGCGCCCCGCTCCCCGCCGGTGACCGTCACCTCCGCCAGGCTGCGCCTCACCGCCCAATATGCTGCGCCGGGCGATGACCACGCAACCGCCTGTCACCCCGCCGTGACCGTCACCTCCGCCACGGGAGCGGCAGGCGGAGCAATGCGCAACGGAAGGCACTGCAGAACAATCAACAGGACGCCTCCAAACGCAAGAACGCCGGTGATCAGACCGGCGATTGCCCCTCGTTTTGCTGCATTGCTCATCTGAACTTCCCCGTTGCTCGAAGTGTACCATAGAACGCCATCTTACTCTTGACAAAGAAAAACAAACGCTGTATATTTACACCGTAAATATAACTTCGCCTGTTCCCTGGAAGCCTATGTCACCGCGACCACGCAAAGACGAGCGCAGCATCAATCTGCAAGAGGCGATCAAAGAGACCGCCTGGCAATACATCGCCAAATATGGCGCTCCCGCCCTGAGTCTGCGCGCGATCGCGCGCGCATTGGGAATTACCGCACCCGCCATCTACAACTACTATCCCGACCGCGATGCGCTGGTGACGGCGCTGATCATCGACGCCTACACGTCCTTTGGCGATGCACAGATCGCCGCGCGCGACGCCTTCCCGGAGGAGGACATCATCGGGCGGTTACACGCCATCGGGCATGCGTACCGCCGGTGGGCGCTGGCGCATCCGCAGCGCTACCAGCTCATCTTCGGCACGCCGGTTCCCGGTTACGTCGCGCCGATGAAACAGGTCCTTCCATCTGCAGTGCGGGCGTTCGGCGTGCTCGTCAGCGTGGTGGAAGCTGCGCGCCGCGCGGGAACATTGCGGGCCGACTCGTTCCCGCCGATCAAACCCGGATACGAAGCGGCGCTTGAAGAATGGAAACGGTTCAGCGGCGACGCCGATGTGCTGTCGCTCTCGGTAGCGCTGCTGATCTGGGCGCGGGTTCATGGAATGGTTTCGCTGGAAATCGCCGGGAGTCTGCCTCCGTTCGGCGCCGGCGTCGATGCGCTCTATGAATACGAGATTACTTCCATCGAGCGGCAGTTTTTCAGGGAGGGAGAGAGTTGATAGAGCGATCAATCAGATGTTGCACAATGCTCGCCCGCGTTGACCGTCTTGCGGCTGACGTTGGTTTCGACAGGCTCAGCCAACGTCAGCCGCACCACCTCCTTGATCGTCCAGGTTTTGGGTGATCGCTCTATGAGATTCATACCGGCGCAATAAAGTGACGAAGCGCTCTTCTGTCACGCAGGAAGATGGATTTGCTTCGCTCACAATGACGCCTGACCATCAGTTGTTCGGATAAGCTCGAAAGCGTTATGCGCGAAAGGGAAAGTTTCATGCTTCGTGAACTGGTTCCGCTGGCATATTCCTGGCACTCGATGGGGCGCTGGGTCCTGCTGGCGCTGGCATTGATCGCCATTGTGCGCTGCGGGTGGGTGTGGGCGCACAATGGAACGCACGGGAGACTCGACCGCGTGGTGCTGACGGGATTTGCTGGCGCGATGACGGTGCAGGGGGGACTGGGTTTGGTGATACTGTTCGGGTTCGGCACGCTGGGCGCAGGTTTCCCGCTGACAAGCATCGTCCATGGGATCACGACCTGCATTGCCATCATCATCAGTTTTCAGTTTTTGCGCTGGAACGATGCGTCATCTGTAGTGCAGGCGCGCAACAGTCTGTTTTCCATTGGCGGAGCGCTGATATGCGCCGTTATCGGGATGTCGCTGCTGCCCGAAGGTCTGGCGCGCATGGTGAATGGGTAGAGCCTATCCAGAAAAACTCGTCGGGTAGGCGAAGGCAATGCCTTCGCCTACCCGACCGTATGGCACGTGGCAATATTATAGGCTCTCAACGCATCCCTTGAAGCGACGGGGATGCTGTTCGCGGCAAACGATGTTGGGCAATAACAACAAGCAACACCATATCGTTTTTATGCAATTGATCACGACTCATTGGCTTAAAGATTTGCACAAATTTCCTCATCATAATATCTCCTTTGATGATTGGTCACCTAACGATAAAGCTTACCGGCAGCAATGGACGTCCTGCGCCGCAACGTTGACCATCGGGAAATCGCTCTGGGGCGCCTGCCAGGGTGAGCCGGTCGTGAACCCTGCGCCCGGTTCGCCGGTCCACTGCATCGGCGTGCGGATGCGCTCGTCCGGTTTGGCGCCGCTCATGC
>CALGYB010000092.1 GCA_937935075.1 uncultured Roseiflexus sp.
ATAAGCAGCGCAAAGCCGAAAAAGGCGCTGAGTTGTTTCTCTCCAACTATCCGCTTCCGATTGGTCAGGAAGCATCACCCGCCCCGCCAGACGGCGTATTCATCCAGCGCTCTCTGTGGTGATCCCGCAGTGCGGCGCCGCAACGCTGTACCTGACCGTCCCGCCGGTCGAGTTGGCGATGGCTCAAGGGGTGATCGCGCGTCTCTTCACCGGGCCGCTGCCGGCATCGACGGCGGCGCTTCGCCGGTGCGCAGCAGCCGGATGGCATAGAAGAGCTGGTTGTCGGCGCAGGTCGTCGCCCCTGGCGGCGGCTGGCGGTCGCCGACGCACAGGGTCTGGGTCTCGGGGTCTTCGGCATAGGGAATGACGTACTGCGGCGTGATGCCGACCTTGTCGATCTCGGTGCGTGCCGGGGTGAGCCAGTGCGCAAACGTGATTCTTGCACTGCTGCCGTCGCTCAGATGGTAGATGTTCTGCACCGATCCCTTGCCGAACGTTTTCTCGCCGATCAGGGTCACATTGGGGCGGCTGTCGCGCAAGGCGCCGGCGACGATCTCGCTCGCGCTGGCGGAACCGCCATTGACTAGCACGACGACAGGAACATCGAAGGCGCGTATGTCGCCGCCGACGGTGCGAATTTCGGTGATTTCGCCTTTGCTATTCTGCTCGTAGAGCGCCACGCCGTTGTAGAATCGTCCGAGAACGGCGCGCGCCTGGTCGAGGAAGCCGCCGGGGTTGTTGCGCAGGTCGAGGACGATGCCGTTCGGCGCTTGCGGCAACAACTCGCGCAGCGCCTGATCGAATTCGGGAACGGTGTTGGCTTTGAATTCGATGATGCGGATGTAAGCGATTCCGCCATCGACCAGTTGGGCTTCAACGCCTGGCACCACAATGTCGGCGCGCGTCAGCGTGATGTCGAACACCTGATCGCCTGGTTGCCGCCGGATGGTCAGGCGCACCTGCGTGCCGGCTTGCCCGCGGATTTTCGCTGCCACTTTCACCGCCGCTTCATTGATGTCGAGACCTGCGATCATCGGCGCAACCGGTTCGCCATCGATCGCTACGATTTCGTCGTCCTGCCTGAGACCGGCGGTATCGGCCGGCGCGCCTTTGATCGGTTTGTAGAGAAACGCCCGTCCGTCGGTGATCCGCAGGTATGTGCCGATACCGCCCATACGTCCCTGCATATGCTCGTTCGTCTGCGACGCCAGCTCCGGTTCCTGGTAAACGGTGTACGGGTCGTCGAGCGACGCCAGCATGCCGGTGATTGCACCGCGGATCATGCGGGTGTGGTTGATCCGGTCGCGCTGGTAGAACTCGGCTTCGACCAGGTTCCATACTTCCCAGAAGACACGGAACTGTTGCCGCAGTGAGGGCGGCGTCTCCTGGTTGGCAACCAGGCCCGGTCCGATCACCGGAACCAGGCGCGTGATCGAGATGCTGTCGGCAAAGACGGTCGCGCTGACCCAACCGCCGGCGAACCCCGCCAGGAGGAGGAGCAGTGCCGCGGCAAAACGACGAGGGAACCGGAAACGCAAGGACATGGCAACCCTCCTGGGATGGATGACGGATTTCGGTGGAGGAGGGGCGGGTCTCAGACCTGCCCCCACGCCTTCGGGAGGGGCAGGAGGGGCAGGTCTCAGATCTGCTCCCGGGAACCTGCCTCGACGCCCGCCGGCAATTCCGTCATCCCAGCTCGTACATGATGATCGCGGTGGCCACGATGGGCGCCGTCTCGGCGCGTAGCGTGCGCGGACCAAGCGACACTCTCATGATACCATGTCGTTCGGCGTAAGAGCGCTCGTCGTCGGTCAGTCCGCCCTCCGGTCCGCTGAAGATGCCCAACGTTGCTGGCGATGCGTCGCGGCGCAGGGTGTGCAGCGCTGCTGCAAGCGGTGTGGCGTTATCTCCTTCCCACAGGAGTAGTGCGGGGGAAGCGGGCGTGGACTGTGTGCATGCTTCGGCGAAGGTGAGCGTCGCTGCCAGGTGCGGCAATCTGCCGCGCCGCGACTGTTCGGCGGCTTCGCGGATAATTCGCCGCCAGCGCACCAGGCGACGTTCATCAGGCGGGGCGTCGATGCTGCGCGTGCAGAGGATTGGAACGAACGCCGCCGCGCCCAGTTCGACCCCCTTCTGCAATGCCCACTCAAACCGTTCTGCCCGGATAATCGGCAGGTAGATCGTCAGGGCAAGGCGTGGCTCACCGCCAGCCACTTCACGCGATTCGATGGCGCCGCTCACCGTGCCACGCCGGTCAACCGTTTCCAGCGCAACGGTATACTGCCATCCCTCGCCGTCCAGCAGCACAACGCGGTCGCCACGCCCCAACCGCAACACGTTCGCCAGTTGATGCGCCAGGTCGGGATCGAACAGACGCACCCGCCCGGCGTCGAACGCTGATGGGGCGACGAAGAACCGGTAGGTGTTGCTGTGAACGGTATCGCGCGGACGACGAGGCATGGGTTATGGTTTACGGTGCACCAGCGCCACCCAGTCGCCCTCCAGTCGGCGCGAGACCGCTTCCAGTCCGGCAGCGGCATAGGCGGCTACCACATCAGGTTCACGATCGGCGATAATCCCCGAACTGATCAACAGACCGCCGGGGCGCAGCGCCGTCGCAAAATCTGGGGCGACCGCCACCAGCACCCTGGCGATAATGTTGGCGACGATAAGATCGAATGGCGGCGGCGTATCGCCCGGTAACAACACCGGCAGGAACACGGGCGACTCAGCATCGCTGCCGGCGTCGGGGCGCAACCAGTGCCCGAAGGAGGCGCCGCGCCCCAGGCTGCCTTCGGCAACGATGATCCTGTCTGCCACACCGTTTAGTGCCGCATTTGCTCGCGTCGCTTCGACTGCAATCGGGTCGGTGTCGAGCGCCAGCACCTGCGTGGCGCCCAGACGCGCCGCTGCAATCGAGAGAATCCCGGAACCGCACCCCAGATCGAGCACGCGCATTCCCGGCGTGATGCGCTGCTCCAGCTCAATCAGGCATAACTGCGTTGTCGGGTGCAGGCCGGTGCCAAATGCCATGCCAGGATCGAGGCGCACGAGCAGATCATTCGGCAGCGGCTGGTAGTCCAGCCAGGATGGGACGATCACGATACGCGACCCGATCCGCTGGATGGTATAGTACTGCTTCCAGGCATTCGCCCAGTCTTCCTCTTCGATCTGTCGAATCTGCAACGGACCGACCGGACGGATCATGCCCAGCAACCACAGTCCTTGTTCAATGCGCGCACGCGTCTCTTCGGCGGAGTCATCGAGCGCCAGGTAGGTGCGCACCGTCACCGGACGCGCCGGGTCATACTGGTACTCCGGGCCATCTTCGCCAGGAATGATCGGCGGTTCGATCGCCACGCCGCCGTTGTAGCCGTAACGCGCCAGCAGCTCACTGACCGGTTCGACCGCTTCGCTGTCACAAGCAACCGAGAGTTCAAGCCAGGTCACAGGTTTGGTTTGTCCGCCGCTTTCCATCGTGTCCCCTGTGGGGTATCTTCGAGCGTAATGCCGAGGTCCGCCAGGCGGTTGCGCACCATATCGGCGAGCGTGAACTGTTTTGCCTTGCGCAATTCGCTGCGCACTTCAACCAGCAGATCGATGAATGGCGCCGCCGGCTGGACCACGGGTCGCTGCGCAGTCAGCGTCAATCCAAGCACATCGATCAACTCGCGGAAAGTGGCCTGCGCCTCGGCAAACGGCGCCCCGCCGACGCCCGCATCGCGCGCGGTGTTGATCGAGCGCACCAGATCGAACAACGCTGCCAGCGCCCCGGCGGTGTTGAAGTCGTCGTCCATCGCGGCGATGAACCGCTCGCGCGCCGTGCGCGCCGCTGCCAGCAGCGCCTCGACCGCCGGCCCAGTTTCGATGGTCCCGATCGGCGGTTCGAGCGCCGAACGCAATCGCGCCAGTTTGCGCTCCTGGTCGGCAGCGATCTCCTCACCGAACGCCAGCGGGCTGCGGTACGAACTGGAGAGCACCGTCAACCGCAACACATCAGGATGATAACGCGCCAGAAACTCGCGGATGGTCACCACATTGCCGAGCGACTTGGACATCTTCTCCAGTTTGTAGGAGCCATCCGCCAGACGGGTCTGGATCTGGAGCATGCCGTTGTGCATCCAGTAGCGCGCAAACGGTTTGCCGGTCAGACTCTCGGTTTGGGCGATCTCATTCTCGTGGTGCGGGAAGATCAGGTCAGTCCCACCGCCGTGAATATCGATCTGCTCGCCGAGGTGCGCCAGGTTCATCGCCGAGCACTCGATATGCCAGCCGGGACGCCCCGGACCCCACGGACTATCCCAGAACGGCTCACCCGGTTTTGCCGCCTTCCAGAGCGCAAAATCCGCCGGGTTCTCTTTGCGCTCATCGACGCCGATGCGATTACCTGCGATCATATCATCAAGGCTGCGCCGTGAAAGTTTGCCGTAGTCAGGAACGGTCGAGACGCGAAAGTAGACGTCGCCATCCACGACGTAGGCGTGGCCAGTCTCGATCAATCGGCTGATGAAGCGCTGAATCTCAGGCATTGTCTCAGTTGCGCGCGGGTAGATATGCGCCCGCTTGACGTTCAGCGCCTCAAGGTCTTCCAGAAACTCGGCGATGTACGACTCGGCGAGTTCCTTCGGGTCACGCCCGAGTTCCCTGGCCCGATTGATGATCTTATCGTCCACATCGGTAAAATTGACGACGTGCTGCACGGCGTAGCCGCGGTATTCCAGGTAGCGCCGCACCACATCGAAGACAATCGCCGACATCGCGTGCCCGATATGCGCCCGGTCGTAGACCGTTACACCGCAGACATACATCTTGACCACGCCGGGTTCGATGGTTGCGAACGGTTCGAGCGTGCGTGTGAGTGTGTTATAAATGCGAATGCTCATATGCGTTATATCCCATCACCGGCTACATAGCCATACTCATCGACTGCGCCATTTCCATTCGTATCGCCGAGCGCCGACCAGCACTGCGATGCGAGCGCATCCTCTTCGACGTGATGTTCGAGATGATGGTTGGTTGCAACTTCGAGTTCGGTCAGGCGTTCTTCGAGTTCCAGCACTTTCGCGCGCAGGCTGCGCAACATTTCCCCTTCGGGGTCGGGCAGATATTCAACACGGCGCGTTTCGCCGGTATGCG
Organism: uncultured Roseiflexus sp.; assembly: GCA_937935075.1. Classification (GTDB taxonomy): domain Bacteria; phylum Chloroflexota; class Chloroflexia; order Chloroflexales; family Roseiflexaceae; genus Roseiflexus. The sequence goes on from CALGYB010000092.1 coordinate 5,137, forward strand.
GATCGCGTTGCGCCACGATGCGCGCCGGAACTCCGACAGCGGTGGTATGGGGCGGAACATCCTTCACCACCACGGCGCCGCCGCCGATACGCGCCCCTTCGCCGATCGTAATGGCGCCAAGCACAATCGCGCCAACGCCAATCACCGCGCCGTCGCGTACCGTCGGATGGCGTTTGCCGCGCTGCTTGCCGGTGCCGCCGAGGGTCACCCCCTGATAGAGGGTCACCCAGTCGCCGATCTCGGTGGTTTCGCCGATCACCACGCCCATCCCGTGGTCGATGAAGAAACCGCGACCGATGACGGCGCCCGGATGGATTTCGATACCGGTGAGAAAGCGACTGATCTGCGAGATCAGGCGGGGAATGAACGGCACGCCGCGTCGCCAGAGGGCATGCGCTAGGCGATGCAGCAGAATGGCATGCAATCCGGGGTAGAGCAATACTTCTGCCAGATTGCGCGCGGCTGGATCATTGAGAAAAATCGCGCGAATATCGTCGCGTATGACGCAGAGCAGATGATCGTTGTTCCTGGACATACAAAACCTCCCGTTTGACGGTCAATCGAAGTGCGTCATGCAGATCAGGGGCGTCATGCACAGTGCAACGACGCCCCTAACGACAGATACAGGTCTGCGCGACGAACCCGACCGACAGGCGGCGGGAGGCTTGGAGGAAGGTATAGAAGCGCCCGCTAAGGGGGCGCAGATGGCTCAGGTCAGGATTCACTGGAGCCTGTCTCGCTCTTCTCACTCTTCGACGAGCTATCGCTGCCGATGCTCGCGCTGTCGCTCTTGCGGCTATCGGTAATATACCAGCCTGAGCCCTTGAAGACAATGCCCACCGGCTGGAAGACCCGGCGTACCGAACCTTCTTTGCCACAACGACATACCCGCAGCGGTTCGTCTTTGAACGACTGGAACTGCTCGAACTGCGCACCGCAAGCGTCACAGGCATACACGTAGGTAGGCATAACCGTCAGGACCTCCTGGCATTGAGTGATGAATTATGGATATGTCATTTGCTTCTTATTGTAGTCGATCTGTTGAGGATGATCAAATGGGGAAATGTAGGATTTGTGTTAGAGATGATGTCAGGTTTTATGAATTCAGGTACGCAACGTATGCATCACCAACCCGCCGAACCCCGGCGGGTCACAGAACCGGATGATGACGTCGGGGGCGCCATGCCACGCGGCGCAGGCACGCACCGCCGTCGCCAGATTGGTCGCCAGTTCGTCGTCCGGTTCAACTCCTGGTTCGAGGTAGAGCGCCCTGACCTCAAAGACGCCATCTTTCCGGTGCGCCTTTGGATCGAGCCGCCCGACCAGCGCGCCTCGGTGCAGGATGGGCAGCGTGAAATAGCCATATCGTCGTTTGGGCGCCGGGGTATAACACTCGATGCGATAGTCGAAGCCAAACAATTCGAGCGTCCGCCATCGATCCCACACCACCGGATCGAACGGCGAGAGCAGCGTGGTGACGGTTGAGCGGAGCGCGCCAGCGGCAGCCGTCCGCGCCAGCGGCAGGTTATCCGGGTGAATGTAGACCGGATCGCGCCACCCTTCGACATGCGCCGTCATAAGCGCGCCTTCGGCTGCCAGTGCAGCGACAATGCGCGCCGTTTCCGCCTTGCTAGTGCGAAAGTAGTCCGCCAGCCAGCGCGTCGGCGCCGCGCCGAGCGCCTGTGCTGCCGCCAGCGTCAGGGTGCGCTGCGCCGCTGCGACATCGGGTGCACGGTCATCGTTCCATTCCGGCAGCACCCGCTCGCGCAGGTCGTAGACGCGCTGAAAGTTTTCGCGCCGCTCGATCATCAGATCGCCAACAATGAAGAGCATTTCCAGCGCCATCTTTTCGACCTTCCAGTTCCACCAGCCGCCTGTCGCGCCATCGTTGCGAGTAAAGTCAGCCGAGCGAACCGTGCCGTTAGCGCGAATATGGTCAATCAGGGCTGTGGCAATTTCCTGGTTCTCTTGCAGCCACCGGCGCGCATAGGCGTTGCTGCGCGTTTTCCCTGCCAGCATCAACGAGCGGTAGACCGGGTAATCCTCGATGGGCAAAAAGCATGCCTCGTGCGACCAGTACTCGAAGATTGCCCGCTCCGCCAGCAGATCGGTCAACCAGTGCGGCGCATACGCGCCGAGGCGGCTCCACAATACTAGAGCCTGTTATGCACTTCAAACGTGGTATGATTTCAGTATGACACGTCAACCCTATCCAAGCGATGTAAGCGACGAGGAGCGGGCCTTCGTCGCTCCCTCCCTGACCTTAGACCGAAGACGCCCCGCAGCGCGACCACTCGCTGCGCCCCCCCCTGCCCCCCCCTGCCCCCCCGCAGGGGGGAAAGGGGGGGGGCGCGCGCCTGCGCCGCGCGCGGCGATCGTTGACGCGCGCACGATGCAATCGCCCCCCCCTTTCCCCCCCCTGCGGGGGGGGGAAAGGGGGGGCGATTGCATCGTCCGCCCTTCGGCAGGCTCAGCGCATCGCACGGGGGCGCCCCGGCGCATGATGCCTAGCGCTCCGCCGCCGTGCGCCGTGGGGCGCCGTCTATCAGCAAACCCCGCGCTGGCTGAAGACCGGGGTCTTTGCGACGCGTGTCCATGATCAGCGCGTGCCCCCCCTTTCCCCCCCGCAGGGGGGGAAAGGGGGGGGCGCAGCGAGTGGTCGCGCTGCGGGGCGTCTTCGGTCATGAAGGTCAGGGAGGGAGCGCGGTGCGCTGAGCCTGTCGAAGCCAACGTCAGCCGCAAGACGGTCAACATGGGCAATGATTGTGCAGCATCTGGTTGATTCTCTATAGCTGCGGGCTAGTCGCATCCGTCCGCTTCCATGCAACCGTCGCTCCAGCCCTGTAAGCAACAGTAACGACTATATCGTACAATGGCGCATAACGCGCATGCACTGCGCGGACGCCATCTGTACTATAATTCAGGTATGGCGCTGTATACGTCTTTTTGACTATCGTGAGGCGAACATGTCCGAGGCTCCCGATGCCGAGATTGAGCGGTTACGCGCGCGTGTGGCGGAACTCGAGCAGCAGATGCTGAACTATGAAGGAATAGAACGCGAACTCCGCGCCAGTGAGGAACGTTTGCGCTTCTTTATCGAACATACGCCCGCAGCAATTGCTATGTTCGATGCCGATATGCGCTACATCCTGGCAAGCAAACGCTGGCTGCAGGATTATGGGCTGGAAGGCCAGGACATCACCGGTCGATCCCATTACGACATGTTTCCCAATCTGCCGGAACGCTGGAAAGACATCCATCGTCGCGCATTATCCGGTTTGTTCGAGGAAGCCGAGGACGATCCATGGCCGCGCGCGGATGGTTCGATGGAGTGGATTTCCTGGAAATGCTATCCCTGGTTCAAAGGCGATGGCACGATTGGCGGGGTAATCCTCTTTACTCAAGTAGTGACAAAGCGTATTCAGGAACGCATGGAACTGGAACAGAGCCGCGAGCAACTGCGCGCAACCGTTGAGGAACAGGAACGCCTCATCCAGGCGATCCGCGAGATGTCCACCCCGGTTGTTCCAATCTATGATGAAATAATTGTTCTCCCACTCGTCGGATCAATCGACAGCCGGCGCAGCGCGCAGATCATGGAAGCATTACTCAGCGGCATTCAGCGCTATGCCGCCGAAATCGCAATCATCGACATCACAGGCGTCTCCGTCGTCGATACGTCGGTAGCCAACCACCTGATACAGACGACACGCGCCGCGTCGCTGCTCGGCGCACACTGCGTGCTGGTCGGCATCTCGGCGGAAGTGGCGCAGGCGATGGTCCATCTGGGAATCGATCTGAGCACGGTGGTCACACGCAGCAACCTTCAGGCGGGCATCGAATATGCGCTCGACCGGCTTGGCAAGCAGATTACCACCCGCGTAACCGCTACAACGCCAGACCTCCTCGTCTGATGAAACGAACACTGTTTGAACCGGAACATGATCTCTTCCGCGCCGCGTTTCGCGCCTTTGTCGAGCGCGACATTGCGCCGTTCCACGAGGAATGGGCGCGCGCCGGCGCCGTCCCGCGCGACCTGTGGCGCGCCGCAGGTCGTCAGGGGTTCCTCTGCATGGACGTGCCGGAGGAGTATGGCGGCGCCGGCGCGCGCGACTACCGCTTTAACGTCGTCATCGGCGAGGAGTTGTGGCGCGTCGGCGCCACCGGACCTGGCTTCGTCCTGCATACCGACATCGTTGTTCCGTATATCCTGCACTATGGAACGCCGGAACAACGCCAGCGCTGGCTGCCCGGCTGCGTCAGCGGCGAGTGCATTACTGCGATTGCAATGACCGAACCGGGCGCCGGCAGTGATCTGGCTGCTATCCGCACTACAGCCCTGCGCGACGGCGATTCGTATGTGGTGAACGGACAGAAAACCTTTATCTCTAATGGCATCCTCAACGACCTGGTGATTGTCGCAGCAAAGACCGACCCGGATCGTGGCGCCAAAGGGATCAGCCTGCTGGTGGTCGAGCGCGGCATGCCAGGATACGAGCGCGGCAGGCGCCTGGAGAAGATCGGGCTGCACGCGCAGGATACCGCCGAACTCTTTTTCCATGATGTGCGTGTGCCGCGCGATAATCTGCTCGGCGAAGAGGGGCAGGGCTTTCGCTATCTTATGGAACAACTGCCGCGCGAGCGTCTTGCCATTGCGGTCGGCGCCGTCGCTGCCGCTGAAGCGGCGCTGGAACAGACCATCCGCTACTGCCGTGAGCGCGAAGCGTTCGGTCGTCCGCTCGGCGCGCTCCAGACCGTGCGCTTCACCCTGGCGGAGCTGGCAACCGAGGTGCAGATCGGGCGTGTGTTCGTCGATCAGTGCGTGCTGGCGCTGAACCAGGGCGAGTTGACCGCCGAAACCGCAGCCATGGCAAAATGGTGGACGACCGAACTCCAGCAGCGGGTCGTCAATGCCTGCCTGCAACTGCACGGCGGCTACGGCTACATGCGCGAATACCCGATTGCCCGCGCCTTCCTCGACGCCCGTGTGCAGACCATCTACGGCGGCGCAACCGAGATCATGAAAGAGATTATTGGGAGATCGCTAAAACTGGAGTAACATCCCCTTATGTGTCATACTATTATTGAAGAACACCCATAATAACAGGCGCACCCCTGATGTTGCTTCGAAGCGCGTGAAAGTGGTGATATCCAATGAAGACTTTGACCGAAATCCGGCGTCTGCTGGATGCCCATCGAGACACGTTGACGAGTCGTTTCGGAGTGCAGCGCATCGCTATTTTTGGTTCATACGCGCGTCAGGAACAGACGCCGTTGAGTGATGTGGATATCGCGGTAGATCTGGAACGTCCATTGGGCTGGGAGATTGTGGATTTATACGACTACCTGGAAGAGATCCTGCACGCCAGAGTAGACCTGGTAACTATCGAGGCGCTCAAAAGAAAGCCTTATCTGTGGGCATGTATTGAAAAGGATGTCGTTCATGCCTGAACGCGATGTCCGTCTGTTCTTGCTCGACATGCTCGAGTCCATCGCCAGAATAGAACGCTACAGCGATGGACTCGACAAAGTCACATGTGTTGCCAATGACATGGCGCTCAATGCTGTAACACGCAACCTGGAGATCATCGGCGAAGCCGCACGCCAGATTCCCGAGACTCTGCGTGAGCGATATTCGCCATCCCCTGGCGCCGGGTGATCGGTTTGCGAAATATCGTCATTCACCAGTATTTTGCTGTTGACCCGAACATCATCTGGACTATTGCGACACAGCAGTTGCCTGAGTTGAAGACCCTCCTTCAAACAATGCTGCGCGATCTCGAGTAAGCCCCTGAAGGACGCTCTGTTGGATATGGAGATTCCGCCCGTGAACGAAGTACGTGTCGCCATTGTTGGCATGGGTATCGGTAAGGCGAATGCGCGCGGCTTTCTCAACACGCCGCGCGCTCGTATCGTTGCGCTCTGCGACATCGCTGAAGAGCGCATGCACAAACTGGCGGCGGAACTCAAACTCTTCGAACCGCTCGCCATGTACACCGACTACCGCGAGATGTGCCGGGATCGCTCGATCGATGCGGTCTTCGTCGGCACACCCAACCAGTTCCACGTGCCCGTCGCGCTCGAAGCCGTGCGCCACGACAAGCACGTGCTCGTCACCAAGCCGCTGGCAGACGCTGTCGCCCCGGCGCGCGATCTGGTCGCCGCCGCCGAAGCAGCCGGCGTTGTCAACATGATGTCGCTCTCGACCCGCTTTTCGCGCGAGACGCAGATCGTCGGCGCGATGGCGGCGCGCGGCGAACTTGGCGAGGTGTACTATGCGCGCGCGCGCAGCGTGCGGCGCAGCGGCATTCCGCACTGGAGTCCGGGATTCGTTCAGAAAGGCGGCGGCGCATTCCGCGATATGGGGGTGCACGTGCTCGACGCCGCCTGGTGGATGATGGGCATGCCGCAACCGGTGAGCGCGGTCGCGGTCGCGGGAGCGAAATTCGGTCCGCGCGGCATCGGATACTTCGACTACAAGCCGCAACCGGAACTGGCGCGACAGTATGCCGCCGACGACTACGCCGGCGGATTCATTCGTTTCGCCAACGGCGCAGGGTTGCAGGTCGAAAGTTTCTGGGCCGCGCACCAGCCGGACGATTTTCAGATCGAACTGTTCGGCACGGAAGCCGGAGTGCGTTGCTATAATCCGCTGACCATCCACCGCACGGTCGCCGGTACGCCGGTCGATAGCACCTACCACGTTCCCAAAGACTGGGAAGGGGTATGGACGGCAATCGCCGCCCATTTTGTCGAATGTATTCTCGATGGCGTACCATGTCAGGCGCCGCTGCGCCACGGGTTGATCGTGCAGGAAATGATGGAGGCGGTGTTGCAGAGCGCCGAAACCGGACGCGAAATCATACTCCGATGACCGACCGTTCGTTCATCGTGCGTTCCACCCTCATCATTGCCGCCTGCGCCCTGATGTGCATCATCGTCATCGGGGCGCTCCTCGCCGTACTCCCGCCACCGATCCGGTCGTATGACGATCAGGTTGCGTATGCGCTGCGCACGCAGCGCATCGCCTACCGGCAGATCCATTTCGGTGAAATGTATCCTGATCGGGTCAATCGTCAGTATGGCGAGTACGTCGGACCGATCACCATCGCGGTGTATGTTACACTGAACGACGGGCGCGAAGTCGCCGGTTGGATCGAGTGCCGCCGAATGGCGGAGCAGTGCACCCTCTCGTTGCTCGACCTCAACATGCGACGTGCGCCGCTGCCGGAGTTCAGCCGGCAGCGTGCCTGGCCCTGGATGGAATGGCTCGAACGCATGGTCGCCGGTCTATGGAACTGATCCTCACGCATAGCAACACCGACTTCGATGCGCTTGCGTCGCAACTTGCGGCGACGCGCCTCTACCCCGGCGCGCTGGCTGTACTCAATCCGCAGTTAAACGAGAATGTGCGCGAGTTCGCTGCACTGCACCGTGAAGAACTTCCCTTCGTTCGTATGAGCGATCTGCCGCGCGAGCCGGTCACACGCCTGATCCTGGTCGATACCACCACGGTTCCACGCCTGCCCCTGCTGGGTGACGCGCCCGTTCCGACGATCATGATCGATCATCATCGTCCAGAACGTGATCTCGCCCCGCACGAGGAGTTGATCTATGCCGATACCGGCGCCACTACCACCATCCTGGTTCAGCGGTTGATGGAACACCATCTTCCCCTGACACCTGGAGAGGCGACCCTCCTGCTTTTGGGCATTTATGAAGACACCGGAAATCTCTCGTTGCCCGGCACGCGCGCCATTGATGTGGCGTGCGCCGCCTGGCTGCTGGATCGCGGTGCGCGGATCGAAGCGGTTGGCGAATTTCTCCGCCGTCCGCTCTCTGCCGTGCAGGAACAGGTGTTACACCAGCTCGAACAGACCATGCGCCTGGAAGACATCAGCGGGTGGATGGCGCTCTTTGCCTGGGCGCGCGTCGATGGGCCAGTGCCCGAACTCTCGTCGCTGGCGCATCGCCTGCGCGATCTGTATGCCCCGGCGGTCATCGCCCTGGCGATTGCGACCGGTGATACGGGAACGCAACTCATTCTACGCGCCGGCGCCGATACACTCGATGCCGGCATGCTGGCAGCACGTTTCGGCGGCGGCGGGCATCGCTACGCCGCCGCAGCATATGTGCGCGGAGTCGATGCCGAAACGCTGCTGAACCGCGTCGAAGCGTCGGTGCGCGAACTGATCCAACCGGCGTTGACTGCCGCCGACATTATGACCCGCCCGGTGCATACCGCGCCGATTGATGCAACGGTTGCGCAGGCGGAGGAGTTGCTGTTGCGCTACGGTCATGGCGCATTACCGGTCGTTAATCACGATGGGGTGGTGCAGGGTCTTATTTCACGCCGCGATCTGGATCGGGCGTTGCGTCACGGCTTGCGCGACGCCCCACTGGCGCGCTACCTCTGGCACGGTCCGACGCTGCTGCCGCCGGACGCCTCGCTCGTCGCCGTGCGCAGCGCGCTTGCCGCCGATAACGGCGATCGCACCGGGCGTCTGCTGGTCGTGGACGCACACAAGCGATTGTTGGGCATTATCACACGGAGCGATCTGCTGCGCGCCTGGGCAGCCGGGCAGGAAGCCGGCAAGAGCGATCATGCAATCGTCAGCGGAGCGCTGGAACGTTTCCTCGATTCGGAACTGCTGGTCATCCTGCGTCGCGCTGGCGCCGTTGCGCAGCTGCACGGCGCGGCGCTCTACATCGTCGGCGGCGCGGTGCGCGACATGATCCTGGAGCGCCCGCCCGATGATCTCGATCTGGTGGTCGAAGGCGACGCGATCAGTCTGGCCGAAGCGCTGGCAACTGAACTCGGCGGTACGGTCCGCAGCCATACGGCATTTGGGACTGCCACCCTGACACTCGAACGTCTCGACGGGCAACCGTTCACCCTCGACTTCGTGATGGCGCGCACTGAGTTCTACGAGCGCCCCTCAGCCCTGCCCGACGTCGAAGCCGCGTCGCTACGACACGATCTGCACCGCCGCGACTTTACCATCAATACACTGGCGATCTGCCTCAACCCGGCGCGTTACGGCTGGCTCTACGACTTCTATGGCGGGCGACGCGACATTGCCCGCAAATTGATTCGCGTGCTGCACAACCTGAGTTTTATCGACGACCCGACGCGCATTCTGCGGGCAGCGCGCCTTGCTGCACGGTTGGGGTTCGTCATCGAGCCACGCACACGCGCATTGATCGGCGACGCACTCGAACAGGGCGTCCTGGGGCGCGCCACCCCGCAACGGATTATGCACGAACTGCGGCTCATTCTGGCAGAGGAGCATCCCGAACCAGCACTGGCGCTCCTCGATGATCTGGGCGTGTTGCGCGCCATACACTCGCCGCTCCGGTGGACTCCCGCCATCGCAGAATGGTTTGCAGATGCACGACGGGCAGCCTTCCCTGATGCCGCATTGCCCGATCTTTACCTGGCGCTGCTGGTCTACCCGCTGACCGGTGATGAGCGCACTGCGTTTGCGTCCCGCTACCGGCTGCCGGCAGGCGAAACCCGTCTCCTGGCAGACCTGACGCTGGTGCATGAGCGCATCAAGGCGCTGGGCGCCGAAGCCAGAGGACCCGATCAGCAGATCGCAGATAGCGCGATTGATCGGGCGCTGCATGGCATCGACACTGCTGCACTGCGCACAGCGCAGATTGCCGAACCGCCGCCTGCGCGGCAGTGGATCCAGCGTTATATCGAGCATCTGCGCAGCGTCAAACTCGCGGTTGACGGAAGATTCCTCGAGTCGCTCGGCTTGCGTCCGGGACCCCGCTTCGGCGAACTGCTCGCCGCTCTGCGTGCGGCCCACCTCGATGGCGTCGCCGTCACCCGTGAGGAGCAGGAAGCCTGGATCCGGCAGGCGGTTGTCGCCCAGGGCGCACCGGATGCCGGGCGCCGGTGAGTATAGAGCACAGATACGCACGGATTGCAATGGGTTCGTGCAGATGGTGCGGCATATGCTATTGTTTTTGCAACACGTAGCGTGTCGGGCGGGTCAACTTCACCGCCAGACCTTCCTGGACAGCGCGTTGCAGCCAGGCGCGCGCCTGCTGCGGCTCGATGCCGCAGTGCTGCGCAATCTCGCGCTCGGTCTGTGCAACTCGCAGCGCCTGTACGAGATGGGGCCAGACAATCGGAAACAAATCGATGGCCGGCGCTGCGCCATTCGTATCGACAGGCATCAACGCCAGCGTTGCCTGATCGAGCGATGAAATATCATGAACGCTGCGCTCGTTGCCAGCAGTCGTGTTCATCCCCTTGCCAGGCGACATTCTGGCGGAATGCTCATCGATCGCTTCGCTCTCTCGCAGTAGGGGTGTTGGAACCGATGCTCTGGATAGATCATTGAAGAGATGGTGCAGCGACGCATACTTCGACAACAACTCCTGACTCAGCGAGAGAGCGCCCATCTCGCACAGGCGTTGATTGCCCGGTCCCGCTTTGTCGCTCGACCAGACAAAGAGCGGAACCCACTGTTTTTTCAGACATTCGATGGCGCCGTCCCATGTTCCGCCTTCGCCTAATGAAGCACTCACCACCAATCCATAATCGCTCAACGTATAGATGTACTTATTGCGCCCCATGGCGTTGCCAACAGAAAAACCCGCTTCGGGATCATATGCAGTGACCAGCGCCAGGTTGCCGTTCCGCAACGCCTGACGATACTTCCCGGATACTGCCGCTCTGAGCAGGCTATCCGCAAGCACGCCGACCACAGCGCCATCTGCTGCAAGCGCTGCCTGCATCGCTTCGCTGTCCACCCCCCGCGCGGCGCCAGAGATGACCGGTATGCCCTGTATGGCGCACCTGCGGGCAATATCGCAGGTGAAGGCGATTGCGTCTTCGGTAATGCGGCGTGACCCAACGATTGCCAGTCCGCCGTTTTGGAGCAGACGACGGTTGCCAGCGCCATAGAGCAACGGGGGTGCGATGCGTTCCAAACGCGCCCGCAACCGCTGCGGATAGTCGGGATCGCTTCTGCTCATCACCCACAGACCTTTGTTGCTCCAGCCTTCGACTGTAAGCGCCAGCGCTCCACCGCGCGCCAGCAGCGCCAGCAGCCGTTCCTGGGATACCGGAGCGCCTGGCGTCGATTGGATGCACGCAACCCCTTCCGGGCGCAACAGATCACCTGGACGCATCTGCTGCGCATGCAACCAGAGCGCCAGGGCATGATACTCCGCTGCACTCAGCGGTGCGACGCTCGACCCGCGTCTGCCGAATGTTCCGCAGAGCAACAGGATCGCCTGCGTATCAGGCGTCAGTTCGTGTTCGATCATGACACGCGCTCTCAATGTCCCTGCACCAGTGCGAGCGCCAGCGGAAAGACCGGTCCACTGCCGGCTTCGCGCAAAAGTGCAGCGACAACCGTAAACGTCCACCCGGAGTCGACCATGTCATCAACCAGCAGAACCGGGCCATCAATGCCGCTCCAGCGATCCACGACAAAAGCGCCCGCGATATTATGCGCCTGTTGAAAACTATTCTGCATGCGCTTTTGAGGTTCCGTCGGACGAACTTTGCGCACTGCCGCCACAAAGGGCAATCCCAGCCGCTGCGCCAGACGTTGCGCCATATCCGCAACCAGCGTCGGGTGCGTGAGCGATGGAACACAGGTAACCCACCCTGGCGCCGGTTCTGGAAGCCAGCGCTGACGCACCAACTCGACCAGGGCGTCAATAAGCGCATTATCGAAGCGTCCATCGATCTGCTTACCACGTTTCACCAACTCGCCCCAACCGGCATCGCCCCAGATACACAATGCCCGTCCTTCCTCGGCCATTAACGATGGTGATATTCTGCCACGCCATCCATAAACCTGCAATGCGTCGCCGGGCCACATACGACGCGGTTCGATACGCTGGTGATGACGTTGCAAGAAAGCAACCGCCCGACGCTCTAGCGCCTCAGGATAAGTCGGCGATACCAGCGGTTGACCGACACACACAGCGCACTGTCCGCACGGCTGCAGATCGAGATCATCCAGTTCCCGTTTGAGAAAGACCATCAGACATTCGCTAGCATGAACATATTCGCGCATCCGTTCCTGCTCAGCGCGCCGCAGAGTGGTCAGGTCCTCGATCCTTTGTAGATCAAGCGTGTAGTTGACGGGCGTTGCGAACCAGCGGTTGTCGATCTTCGTAACGGGGGACGGCGTTTCCACCGATAATACCTTAAGCGTTTTTTCGATCTGACTGCGTGAGAGGTTGACCCGACTTTCAATCTGCGCCATCGTCAAACCTTCGTCTGCCGACTCAAGCGTGTGCAACACCATCTCAATGTGGTCTCGTGGAGGAAATGCGGTCGTGATGAAGTATTCGGTGATATCCTGATCTTCCTTGCCGCTCAACAGAATGCCATATGCCTGATCGATAGCGCGTCCGGCGCGTCCAACCTGCTGGTAGTAGTGAATGACCGATCCCGGTCGCTGAAAATGAACCACAAACCCGAGATCCGGCTTATCGAACCCCATGCCAAGCGCCGTTGTTGCAACCAATACCTTGATACGACTCTCCAGCAGACGTTGCTCGAGATCCTCACGAGTCTGGCTATCGAGGTCTCCCCAGTAGGCGTGCGCATCAATTCCGCACGATTGCAGCCAGGACGCCACACGCTGCACATCACGAACGGTCAGTGTGTAAACAACGCCGCTCCCCGGCAGGTCGGGAATATGTGCTGCAAGCCACGCCAGTCGTTCCGCCTGACTGTCAAGCGCGATGTTTTGCAGACGCAGCGTGTCGCGCGCTAGAGGTCCGCGGACAATCCGCAAGTTCACGCCTAATTGCACCTGAATATCAGCAACGACACGGTTATTGGCGGTAGCAGTTGTTGCCAGGACAGGAATATTAGGAGGAAGCATTTGGAGCACACGAGCGATCCGGCGGTAATCGGGGCGAAAATCGTGGCCCCAATCCGAGATGCAATGCGCTTCGTCAACAACGAACAAGCTGATCGTGTCGGCAATCGGGCGCAGCGCCTCACTGCGGAACTCGTCGTTTGCCAAACGTTCGGGTGCAACGAGAAGCATATCGATACCGCCAGCGTGGAGGCGGGATAGCACGTTGGTCCATTCGTTCTTGTTGCTTGAATTGATCGTTGCAGCACGAACGCCAATACGCTCTGCTATAAGCAACTGGTTGCGCATGAGTGCAAGCAAGGGCGAGATGAGCAGTGTCGGTCCTGATCCACGTTCACGCAACAGGCGTGTCGCCAGGAAATAGACCAGACTCTTGCCCCAACCGGTGCGCTGCACAACGAGCAGACGCGCGCGACGTTCAACCAGATCGGCAATTGCTTCCCATTGACCGTCTCGAAAAGTTGCTGATGGATTGCTTAGCGCCTGCTTTAGAAGATGCTCGGCGTAGTGTCGCAGGTGCATAGATGTCGATAGAGTGAGAACCCCGTTCAGGGCGTGCACGCTTACCCTTATTTTTACCGTTTCAACTGACAAAGTGGTACGGCTACGCGGCTGGAACGTCGCTGAAGACGCCCACACCTGTATGGCGCAGAGAAGAAGCGGCAAGGATTGTGTGTTCGAGCATCACGCTGTGGAAGACAAGCCACAGTCACTTCTTCAGCGCCGCATCCAGGCAGGCTTTGAGTTCGGCGGTATCGAACGGCTTGTACAGAAAACCGTTCGGCTGCAACTGCCCGAAACGCGCCGCCAGGTCTTCACCGGCGTACCCGCTCATGAGGATAATCGGCGCATCAGGGCGAATGGAACGCATCATCTCAAGCGCCTGCGCCCCGCTCATAACCGGCATGGAAACGTCCAGCAACACACAGGCGATCATATCAGTGTGTGCGCTGAACAATGCGACTCCGGTCTCACCATCCGATGCCTGAAGGGTCTCAAACCCCAGACGCTCGACCATGCGCGACGCAACCGAACGGACTGAGCGTTCGTCATCGACCACCAGCACAATACCCGGCGATTGGGAGGATGCCGGTTGTGCCGTTTCAATCTGTGATGTCGGGGGCGGCGCCGGGGAGGTAGATTCCGCCGTCGGCGTCTCGACCGGAATAAAGACGCGAAAGATACTCCCCTGCCCAGGAGCGCTTTCGACCTGAATCGCACCACCGTGACTGCGCACAATCCCGAGCGTCGCGGCCAGTCCCAGTCCGCGCCTGCCGGGCTTTGTCGTCACAAAAGGGTCGAACAGATGCGGACGTAGCGACTCATCGACTCCGCAACCGGTATCGCGCACTTCGATGACTGCGTAGCGCCCCGCCTGCATCCCGGCGCCAATGGCGGGGATCGGAAGATGCGCAGCATCAAATGTGCGCTCGCCGGTTGAGATCACGATCTGACCTGTCCGGTCGCCGATCGACTCGGCGGCATTAGTGACCAGTGCGACAATAATCTGACGCAATTGCGTTCGATCGAAACAGACCATCAACGACTCCCGCTCGAACTGATAGTCAAGGGATATAGCGGAAGGGACGACCGTGCGCAGCAGTGCATCTATGGCGCTTAGTGAAGCGTTCACATCGATCACCTCGCGGAGCACCTGACCGCGACCGGTATAGGCGAGCATCTGTTGTGTCAGTTCCGCAGCGCGCTGCACTGCCGCCTCGATCTGTTCCAGACAGGCGCGCACCGGTGAATGTGCCGGCGTGTCGAGCAACGCCAGACTGGTATTCCCCAGAATGCTCGCCAGCAAATTGTTGAAATCATGCGCCACTCCGCCTGCAAGCGTCCCCAGACTGTCGATCCGCTGAACCTCGAACATATTTCGCTCCAAAGCCAGGCGTTGCGCTTCGGCTTCCCGCTGTGCCGTCAGATCGAAGAAAATGACCAGAACCTCGTATGGTTCGCCCGCCGTGTTACGCAGCAACGTCCCTTTGAGCTGCATTGGAACGGTTCGACCCTCCTTTGTCACATAGCGTTTTTCAATCGTCGCCTCTCCATCGGCGGATGCCAGAAGCGCAGCATGCAGGCGGATATGCTGATCATCGGGATGCGCAAAATCATTCACCATCTGCCGACTCAATTCGGCGCGGTCATACCCCAGCACATCGCACAGGCGCTGATTGAACCACTTCAGGCGTCCTTGAAGATCGGTTATCGCCATGGGTGCGGGAGCGCGCTCGAAGGTGCAGCGGAAGCGTTCTTCGCTCTCCTGCAATGCATGCGCCATAGCCCGCTGACGGCGCGCCAACCGATAGACGCTCTCACCGATCAGGAGAGCCGCCAGCGTTGCCGCTGAGGCGGTCATTGCCGAGTCCCTGAGACTCGGAGCGACCAATGGCAACGTAATAGCGGTGACAGCCGCGCCAATGCCGATGAGGATCAGATAGATGCGCCAGGGAACGATGGCAGCGCTCAGGATGACGGGCCATACCAGGAGATAAAGGATATATTCATAGCCGCGCAGCGCGATCGCCAGCGCGCCCAGCAGGAGCGCCAGCACGCCATACGCCAGGATCAACCGTGTGGGGTGAGTTATCGCTTTCTGGAACACGTCACTTTCTCCCTGAAGGAACTGTTCGACAAAGGCTTTGTCGTCGGGTGAGTTATCGCTTTCTGGAACACGTCACTTTCTCCCTTCCGGTCATCCAGATTACCGATGATGCTCAAAAGTGAGGACAAATGAAGCGTCTGCTCGTAGAGCGAACAACTAGATGTTGCATAATACTTGCCCGCGTTGACCGTCTTGCAGCTACCGTTGGCTTCGACAGGCTCAGCCAACGGTAGCCGCTCCACGTCCTTCTACTAAGTGGCATTCAGTCAGACAAAATGTTCGAGCGTTCGCCGTGCAAGGCGCAATGATCAACCGACGCCGGCAGGCAGGTTGTGAACGCAGACTGCGCATCAGCGTCAGCAGATCCGGCAGGGATTTCACGTGCTCAGAAAGGGCTTTCGCCCGCAGCGCCCCGGCGTCTCGCCGCGTGCAACGGCAGTATGGTCCAAATGACCGCGCACTGGTATTAGATTGTCCTGGTTTTAGGTGATCGCTCTATAAGAGTGTGTCTAATGGCATATTAGGAGTCAAATCCGTTATAGCCTGCGCAGGCAGGCTTCGTAACCGTAGCCCGCGGCTTCAGCCGCCGGGCGCAGCGCGAATGCCGGATTATGTTGTACATGTTCAGACCTGCCATGGGACGCATGGCTTGATAGGCGAAGGCGCTGCTTTCGCCTATCCGACGATCTTTCCCGGTTAGGCGCTCAGGCATGCTCGTTTAACCTGATTTTACCGCATCAGAGGACAACGTAGTGCGGTTACGCCGTTTCATCCAATCGCCGGGGATATGAGAGGAATGATCGTCACACGGCGGTGAAGCGCATCCGGTGAAATATGCGGGCACGCACTGGCAGCACTGCACATGTCGCACCAGATCACCAGACGATCTTTACCATGTTGTTTGGCGTGTAGCAGTGACTGATCAGCGTATGAGACGAGTGTTTCGATATTTGGAGCGTTGACGCGTTGACTGACCGCAGCGCCAAAACTGGCAGTGACCCGCATCTCGTCAAGATCGGCGACCAAGACTTCCATCAGACGCAATCGCAAGCGTTCGACGACGTGCACAACTCCGCTACAATCGGTTTCGGGCAGCAACACAATGATTTCCTCGCCGCCATAGCGAGCAAGTAGATCAATTGAGCGCAGTTCACGACGAAAGATACCGGCGACCTTTTGCAATACCTGATCACCGACGGGATGACCGTAGCGATCATTGATCTGCTTGAAGTTGTCGAGATCGGCGATGAGCACTGCCAGAAGGTGCTGGTAACGCCGTGCTCGCTCATACTCACGCCCTGCTGCACTGAAAAAGTAGCGCCGGTTGTAGATGCCCATCAACGGGTCGGTAATCGCCAGGTGCTGCACTTCGGCGAACAGCCGAGCGTTCTTGATGGCAATCGTCGCCTGCTGGGCGAACATGCTGAGCAGGCGAATATCATCATTGGTAAACACACGCTTGAGATTCGTATCCCCTGCGCTCAAGGCGCCGATCAACTCATTACCCGCCAGCAATGGCACACCTACAACATTTGAAGAAGGCATAGCATGAAAGACGTGCGATCGCCCTTCCCACTGATGGTAGTCATACACCACCAGCGGTTGGCGCGTCTGCGCGACTTTGCCGAGCACTCCTTCGCCGAACGGAATGCGCGTGCCAGCATAATCACGATCCATCCCCACGCTGTAATGGATCCGCAGGTTATGCTGCTCAGGGTCGTATAGCGCAATCATCCCCTGCTTTGCGCGCATGAGCGCAACCATGCGCTCAACAATCGCTTGCAGCACCGTGTTGTGATCCAGATTGCCGATAATATCGGACATCGTATCGTGCAGCGCATCGAGTTGTTGCACGCGCCGCCACAATTGCTCATAGAGGCGGGTGCGTTCAATAGCGACATTAATATGCCCGGCAAGTTCCGTCATCAGAAGAAGGTCGTCTTCGGTCAGCGCCACACCATCGATGCTCTCGATATTGAGCGCGCCAATGACGCGATCGTGGGCGCGCAACGGGACGCAGACTTCCGATACGATGTTGGCCATTACTCCGATAAAATCAGGATCGCTCCGTACATCAGCGACCAGCGTCGGCTTGCCGCTGAGGATGGTGCGACTGATCACCCCTTTGCCGAGCGGAATGCGTTCTACCAGCACTGGGTAGCCCACCTGGTGCTGAAGAATGAGTTCATTACCATCACGAACATAGAGACACACCAGCGTATACCCAAAGGTGGCTGCAATCGACTCAACGACGGTGCGGAAGAGGGCGGGCAGATCGATCTCACGCGCGATGGCTGCGCGCACCTGCCCGATAAGATGCAACTCCTGCGCCTGACGCCGCGTGACTGCGTACAGATGACGCAGTTGTTGTTCGCTCTCGTGCAGTTCGGCTTCAACCCGGCGTCGTTCTTTCAGTTCTTCCTGTAATGTTGTGTAAAGACGGGCATTGTCGATGGCAATCGCTGCCAGTTCGGCAAAACGCATCAGTAAGTGTACGCTGGATTCAGCGGCAGGATGATCCGACTCACAGTATGAGACGCCCAATACCCCGATAACTGTTGATCCTGATCGGAGCGGCACGGCAACCACTGTTCCCAGGCGCGACGTATCGACCGAGGGAATACGCCCTTCCCAGAGGCGATAGTCTCTGACGATCATCGGCGCACCGGTTTGCCAGACCCTGCCGCTGACGCCTTCACCCATGTTGATCGTTCCACCACAATACACAGCGAGATGACCGATCCCGATCTGCATCTCCATCTGCGTTCCATCAGGCGTCAGCAGATCGATATACCCGTCACTCGTGCCTGCCAGCCGGGTCGCATGCAGCATGATCGCTTCCAGAACATCATGCAGATCAAGCCGACTCATGATCGCCAGCGCGGTCTCGTGGAGGACCGTAAAGTAATCGTCGGGCGCGAAGGAGTCAGACGCGGGAGACGCTTCGCACTGGACGCGCTGCAAGGCGCGCTCAAGCTCGCCCACGCGAGCTCGGAGAGCCTCATTCTCTGCACGGAGCGCTTCGATATCCATACTGTTGCACCTGCGACAGCCCGGTCGTTGCTCGGGATGCCCGTCTATGCTGCTGCCTGGCATCTT
>CALGYB010000093.1 GCA_937935075.1 uncultured Roseiflexus sp.
TGCCTCCTGGTCCGTGCCGGTGCGCCGACTGACGGCGCGGAGAGTCGCAACGTCTTCACGCGGTACGATGTAACGATGCCGTGTTGTGCGAACGATTAGCAACATTGAGCCAAGAACTGAGAACTGAGAACTGAGAACTGAGAACTGACGTTCAACGCATCACCTTCGCACCTGCAACCTGCAACCTTCCCGCCTTTCCGCCGGCCTCTCGCCTCGCATCTTTTGCCTCTGCCGGATCGCCCAATGCCAACGATATGGTACATCGTTTTCCCTCTAGCCTCTCGCCTCGCATCTTTTGCCTCTGCGACGCTTCGCGCCTTCCCTCTAGAGCCTGGTATGCACTTCAGAGATACACGTGGTATGATTTCAGTATGACACGTCAACCCTATCCAAGCGATGTGAGCGACGAGGAGCGTGCCTTCGTCGCTTCGACCGGCTCAGGCGCCGCGCTCCCTCCCTGACCTTCATGACCGAAGACGCCCCGCAGCGCAACCACGCGCTGCGCCCCCCCCTTTCCCCCCCTGCGGGGGGGGCAGGGGGGGGCGATTGCATCGTCCGCGCTTCGGCAGGCTCAGCGCATCGCACGGGAGCGCCCTGGGGCATGATGCCCAACGCTCCGCCGCCGTGGTACACCGTCTATCAGCAAACCCAGCGCTGGCTGAAGGCCGGGGTCTTTGCAACGCTCGTCCATGATCTGCGCGCGCCCCCCCTTGTCCCCCCCCTGCGGGGGGGGCAGGGGGGCGCAGCGCGCGCCGGCTATGACGGGCATAAACGTCCCCCCCTTTCCCCCCCGCAGGGGGGGGAAAGGGGGGGGCGGCAAGGTCCACGTGGCTGAAGCGGTTCATTACCGTTATGCTCGAAAGTACATAACAGGCTCTAAACATGGACAAACACGCTTGCGCCTGTGGAGCGGTTGGCGTTGGCTGAGCCCGTCGAAGCCAGCGCCGATCACAAGGTTTTCTAATATCTGGTTGATCTTGCTACGCAATAACACCAGACTATTATTCAGATACAATCTAGTATGCGCACCTTGTTATGCAGCAATTTATGCTGTTGTAGCACCAATACCAGCATCTACTCGAACATCTTTTTCGTCAAGAGGGTAAAACAATGCATATATTGTTTCAACTTCTTGATGAGACTTTTTGTTATAAACAATTGAGTAGACACTAGACTGCATACCTCCGCGGACCTCGAACCGAACAATTATGAGATTGCAACCAGTTACCTCAAGAGCGTTAGCATTGTCGACGTGTAGCTCGAACAGTCCCTGAAATTCGGTTTTGATCTTTTCCTGAAACTGTGCAAGATTGGTGGAATCTCTGGCGAGGGAGATAAACGTCTCGGCTTCTGAACCGGAAAGATAGTGAGTGTCAATTATAATCTTGTCGTCCTCTCCCCAGGACGCTATTCCAGAAGTTATCGACTTTGGAAGAATGACCAGACCTGTAACTGCACTCAGATGTTTTACAAATCGTCTGCGAGGCAAGGAGATTTCGTTTTGCGAAAACCGGCCAGATATCTTCATCAAATGCGCCTGCCGCACCAATCCTGCGATGCGCCAGGAGCGTTTCACCCCCAGCCCTGATACGACACGCATATATTCAGACCCGTGAAGACCCGAACGTGTTCGCTGTCCACCTCCAGCAGGGTCGGCTCCCAGCGCCATTCAGGACGAGCCTTTCGAAGCAGCGCCTGCATCTTGGGATCATGCAGGCTGCGTGCGGTCAGCCAGCCGTTGCTCTCGCGCTCGATTGCGCGTGCTACTCTGGTGCACGCTGGACATCCCGCATCGAAGAGTAAATATCGCTTCATAACGCACCTCCTTGTGAAACTGACGTTTTATGAACCATTTCTCTCGTAAGGCTGCCAACAATATACCATTCGCCTTTTTCTTTGTCTTCAGGGTAATACCCTTAATTTTGCTCACATTTCTTTTACTAATGCACATGGCGTATGTCACCCTCTGCCATGCGCCGTGCCTTGGGAGGCGCGCCAGCGGCGCGCCCCTACTTCTCCTCTTCAACGTTCCACCGTCTCCCTCCACCCCTCTCGCCTCTCGCCTCCTGTCAAAAATGCGCTAAAAACGCTTTACAGCATACGCGGGTGTATGGTATAGTTTGACATGGACAACAACCCATCAGGTAGCCCGTCTGTACCTTTTGCAAGAAGCCTTCGGCAGCGCTCTTTTGCGCGTGCCGTCAGTGGCTGGAGGCCGACTGTGCGAGTCGTTGCCATGATCATGGCTGGCGGCGAGGGGACGCGGCTGAGCGTTCTTTCGGAGAAACGCGCCAAACCCTCGGTTCCGTTTGCCGGTAAGTTCCGTATTATCGATTTCACCCTCTCCAACTGCGTTAACTCCGGCATCTTCGATGTCGCCGTGCTGACGCAATACCGCCCACATTCGCTCAATGCCCATATCGGCAATGGCAAGCCATGGGACCTCGATCGCGCCAGCGGCGGCGTACAATTGCTCCAGCCGTACCAGGGCCGTCGTGATGAAAGCTGGTATAAGGGGACGGCTGATGCAGTGTATCAGAACATCAACTACATTCGCGAACGTCGCGCCGATCTGGTGCTTGTTCTGAGCGGCGATCATATCTATAAGATGAACTATGCCGAGATGATTGAGTTTCATGAGCGGAAACGCGCTGATATGACCGTCGCTGTGATGCATGTGCCGCTCGAAGAGACCGATCGTTTCGGTATTATGACCGTCGATGAGGAGCAGCGAGTCGTCGAGTTTACCGAGAAGCCGAAGAATCGTGATAAAGGCACCCTCGCCAGTATGGGCATCTACCTGTTCAATGTCGATACGCTGATTCAACGCCTGAGCGAAAATGGCGAAGGGTCGCCCCGGATCGATTTCGGCAAGCATGTCATTCCGTCTATGATCGGGCGTGATGCCGTCTATGCGTTTCCCTTCCAGGGGTACTGGGTCGATGTTGGAACGATCCAGTCTTACTGGGAAACGAGCATGGACCTGCTCAATCCCGCTAATACCCTCAACCTGTACGATACCGATTGGGTCATCCACACCCGCAGCGAAGAACGCCCGCCCGCCAAACTGGGACCGCAGGCGCGCGTCAGTCGCAGCCTGATCTGCAACGGCTGCATCATTCGCGGCACGGTCGAGCATTCGGTGCTATCGCCAGGGGTGTACATTTCACCCGGCGCGGTTGTGCGCGATAGCGTGGTGATGAATGATACCTGGATCGGTCCTGGCGCCGTGCTCGACCGGGTGATCGTCGATAAGAACGTGGTGGTTGGTGCAGGGGTGCGTTTGGGGTGCGGCGACGATATGACGCCCAACCGCGAGCAGCCCGATAAACTGATGACCGGTATAACCGTTGTTGGCAAGGGTGCGCATATTCCGCCCAATATCCGCATCGGGCGAAATGTCGTTATCAATGCCGACCGTGATGAAGAAGACTTCCCGGCTGGCGATGTGAAGTCGGGCGAGACAATATAGAGGCGCATATGCTCCGCACATTTGCCATGATCCTGGCTGGCGGCGAAAGTCCGGCGTTGAGCGTGCTGACCGCCGAACGTTCGGAGGCGGCGGTTCCCTTCGCCGGCAAGTATCGCATCATCGACTTTACGCTGTCGAACTGCGTCAACTCCGGCATCTACAACGTCGGTGTGCTGACGCAGTATCGCCCGCGATCGCTCCATGAACATATCGGCGTTGGCAAACCATGGGATCTCGACCGGCGCATTGGCGGGGTGCGGGTGCTCCACCCCTATCTGACGAGCGAAGGGGGCGCCTGGCAGCGTGGCAATGCCGATGCCCTGCGCGCCAATCTCGACATTATCGCCGAACAGAAGGTCGATGCCGTCCTGGTGCTTGCCGGCGATCATGTGTATAAAATGGATTATCGCCCAATGCTCCAGTTGCACGAAGACCTCGACGCCGACCTGACACTGGCGGTGCATAGCGTCAGCCCGCACGAAGCGCATCGCTACGGCATCGTGTCGGTCGATGCCGACGGGATTGTGACGCAGTTCGAGGAGAAGCCGCGTCGTCCGCGTTCGAGCCTGGCGTCGATGGGCATCTACGTCTTCCGCAAGAATTTCCTGATGGAAGTGCTGGCAAATGGCGACGAGCAGAATATCGGGCGCGACCTGATGCCGAAACTGGTGCATGAGACGAGCGTGGTGTCGTACCATTTTCAGGGATACTGGGCGGATGTCGGGACGGTGCAGGCGTACTACGAAGCGAATATGGCGCTGCTCGTCGAAACTCCGGCGCTCGATCTCTATGACCCGGAGTGGGTCATCCACACGAAAAGCGAGGAGCGTCCGGCAGCCGAGATTGGCGAAAACGCGCGTGTTGATGGCAACCTCCTGTGCGATGGCTGCCGCATCTACGGCACGGTTGCGCGCTCGATCATTGCGCCAGGGGTTGTGGTTGCCGAGGGCGCCGTCGTGCGCGACTCGATCCTGCTGAGTGCGACGGTCGTTGAGCCTGGCGCTGTGGTGGATCGCTGCATCGTCGATAAGGAAGTCGTGATCGGCAGCGGCGCAGTGGTCGGCGATGGCGAGGATAACACCCCTAACCAGCGTATGCCCGATCTGCTGAACACCGGTTTGACCCTGGTGGGACGAAGTGCGCAGATACCGCCGGATGTGCGCATTGGCCGGAATGTCGTCATCCGCCCCCGCGTCACTGCGGCGTCGTTTGGCGGGCAGACGATCATTTCCAGCGGGGCGACGGTTACGCGCTGAAACGGCGAGGAGGGTGCTGTGACTCTTGAACAAAACCGCGCCCGTGTGGTCGCTGCCGTCTGGCAGGCGATTGCTCAGAGCGGCGTCGACCTGTCGTCAGTGCCGCGCGATCAACAGGATCGTTTGGTGGCGGCAATCGCCGATAATCTGTTGCCGGCGGTCAATCAGATGCTCGATGAAGTCGCGCCGCAGGTCTCCGCCGAAGTCTCCGGTGATGAGCGCATTCTGTGGGAAGGTCGTCCGTTCCTTTCGATTACGGAACGGTATGTGCTGACCACCGAGCGCGTGCGCATCTACCGTGGTTTGATCGGGCGCAGTGTTGATGACATCGAACTTGTGCGGCTGCAAGATATCGATTTCACGCAGAATGCTGGCGAGCGCATCCTGGGGATTGGCGACATTCACCTCCGCGGCGCCGATGTCTCGACCCCGGAAACCACGCTGCGCAACGTTCACCAGCCCGAAGAGGTGCGCGAACTCATCCGGCGCGCCTGGCTCGATGCGCGCAGACGGTATGGCGTGTCGTTCCGGGAGCAGATGTGACTCACAGACGTGGATAGCCGACATAGTCGCCGAGCGTTGCCACTGCTGCCGCGCCAATGCGGGCGCCAAGCGCCAGCGATTCGGTGATACCCCAGCCACGTAGCCATCCTGCCAGGAATCCGGCATCGAAGCCGTCGCCTGCTCCGACGGGGTCGATCACCCGGGCGACCGGCGCTGCCGGAACGGTCAAGCGTTGCCCGCCAACCAGCGCACGCACGCCGCGCTCGGCGCATTTCAGTACGACAACGCGGGCGCCAAGCGCCGCCGCTGCCGCTAGCGCGTCATCGTCATTGCTGACTTCCAGGAGCGCCTGGGCGTCTTCGTGCCCCATGAGCAGCACGTCGGCAGCGCGCATCAGAGGCAGGAGAACATCGCGCGCCTGCGATGCTTTCCATAAACGCGGGCGGAAATTGGGGTCGAACGAGACCAGCGCGCCGGCGGCGCGCGCAAGGTCGATGGCGCGCACACACGCGGCAGCGCACGACGCGCTCAGCGCCGGAGTGATGCCGGTCAGATGCACAATCCGCGCGCCGTTGAACTGTTCTGGCGTCAGGTCATCCGGCCCGATTCGACTGGCGGCTGAATTGCGGCGATAATAGTAGACACGTCGCGCGCCGTCGGCAAGCCATTCGCGAAAGAAGACGCCGGTTGGCGCGTCGGGGTCGGTGTGCAGCGATGAGGTGTCAACTCCCTCATCGGACAGGACCGTGCGCACCCGTCTGCCGAATGGGTCGTCGCCGACGCGACTGATGAAGCGCGCGCTGTGACCGAGACGGCAGAGCGCAATGGCGAGGTTCGCTTCCGCGCCGCCGATGTCGAGCAACAGCGTGCGGGCTTCGTCGAGCGAAACGGGATCGGGCGGGTACAGGACCGCCATGCACTCGCCAAGAGTGACGACATCAGGCATAGGCAGATGCTCCTTGCCGGTTCATTGTACCATGGGAAGAGGTAAGAGCCTGTCCGAAGGATGAAGGGAGCGATCTCCCAAACCTGGACCATCAAGGGCGTGGAGCGGCGGACGGCGGCTTCGACAGGCTCAGCGGACGGTGGCCGCAAGATGGTCAACACGGGCAATGATTGTGCAACATCTGGTTGATTGTTCTATAAGGGGGCAGATGGGGCGCGGTCGTGCATTGATAAGAACGTCCGGGTCGCTGAAGACTGATGGACAGACAGAAATGAAACTGACATACCGGCGCTGCCAGACTGCATATTTCCTGCGTTGCGGGCTAACGCCCTCGCTCAGGACGTGGAAGCCCCTGGGAGATTTGCCTGAACTCACCAAGGGCTTGAGCAGCGCAGGTGATCTCCCGAAAGTGATAGACCTATGAGTGATGATCCGCGAATTCTTGAACTGCGCGCGTTGCGCGAGCGGGTGCGCCAGGGAGGCGGAGCGGAACGGATCGCTCGTCACCATGCGCGCGGCAAACTGACAGCCCGCGAACGGCTTGATCTGCTCCTCGATCCCGGCAGTTTCGTCGAACTCGAGCCGTTCACCACCGGCAGGCCGGTTGATGGCGAAACATTCTATGGCGATGGCGTTGTGACCGGTTACGGCAGGATCGACGGACGCACAGTGTTCGTCTATTCGCAGGATTTTACCGTGCTCGGCGGGTCGCTCGGCGAGGCGCAGGCGCGCAAAATCTGTCGGGTGATGGACCTGGCGTTCAGCGAAGGGGCGCCGATCATCGGGTTGATCGACTCCGGCGGCGCACGGATCCAGGAAGGCGTCCACAGCCTTGGCGGCTACGGCGAAATCTTCCGTCGCAACACCAAATGCTCCGGCG
Organism: uncultured Roseiflexus sp.; assembly: GCA_937935075.1. Taxonomy (GTDB): domain Bacteria; phylum Chloroflexota; class Chloroflexia; order Chloroflexales; family Roseiflexaceae; genus Roseiflexus. The sequence goes on from CALGYB010000093.1 coordinate 7,059, forward strand.
TCATACCGCAGATCAGCGTGATGCTCGGTCCATGCGCCGGCGGCGCGGCATACTCGCCAGCCGTCACCGATCTGATGATTATGGTCGAACGCCGATCCTTCATGTTCATTACCGGTCCCGATGTCATCAAAGAGGTCACCGGTGAGACGATCGACCTGGAAGGGCTTGGCGGCGCGAACGTGCATATGACGATCAGCGGCACCTGCCATCTGACTGCGCCGGACGATCAGACGGCGCTGGCGCTCTGCCGACTGGCGCTGTCGTACCTGCCCTCGAATAACACCGAAAACCCGCCGTTCGTTCCGACTGACGATGATCCATTACGCGCCGATGAGGAATTGAACCGGATCGTTCCGCTCGATCCGGGGCAGGCATACCGCATGCACGAGGTCATCGAGCGGGTGGTGGATCGTGGCAGTTGGCTGGAGTTGCAACCGGTCTGGGCGATGAACGCGATCACCGGATGGGCGCGCATGGGCGGGCGGAGCGTCGGCATTGTTGCGCAGGAGCCGAGCGTTATGGCTGGCGTGATTGACATTGACGCCTCCGACAAAATTGCCCGCTTCGTGCGTATGTGCGACTGTTTCAACATCCCGCTGGTCACGTTCGTTGACTCGCCCGGCTTTCTGCCTGGCATCGACCAGGAACATCGCGGCATCATCCGACATGGCGCGAAAGTGCTCTACGCCTATGCGGAGGCGACTGTGCCGAAGATCAGCATTGTAACGCGCAAGGCGTATGGCGGGGCATACATTGTGATGAGCAGCAAATCGTTGGGGGGCGATATCAATTTCGCCTGGCCCAGCGCCGAGGTGGCAGTGATGGGAGCGGATGGTGCGGTGAACCTGCTCTACCGTGATCAGATCGCGCGCGCGCCCGATCCTGCCGCCGAGCGCGCGCGTCTTGCGCGCGAATATGAGCGGAAGTTCAACAATCCCTACCATGCAGCGGCGGCCGGCTTCTTCGACGATGTGATCGAACCGCGCGAGACGCGCGCGCGGGTCATTGCCGCGCTCGATGCACTGCGCGATAAGTCGGTGGCGCCGCCGCCGCGTCGTCATGGGAATATGCCGGTGTAAAAGGAGAGGCGTGCCATGCCCGACAATCTGAGTGTCGCCTTGTATCTGCTGGTGATCGGCATGAGCATTACCTTTGGCGCGCTCTTTCTGCTGTGGGGATTGATGGCGCTGTTGACGGCGCTGACTGCCAGAGGCGCGAAAGAAACGCCAGCCGCCGTCGAAGCGGTGGAACCTGCTCTCCCCGCGTTGCCAGCGCAGCCCGACCTTTCTGAACGACGGCGACAGGCGGCGGCGGCGGCGGTGGCAGTGGCGCTCGCACGTGAACAGGCGGCGCGAAGAATGGCAACTTCCACATCAGCGGTCAGCCCCTGGCAGGCAGCCGGACGCATGGCTCGAACAGGACGAGAGGGACGAGAACACCTATGAAGATGCGAGTCGTTATTGAGGAAACGGCATACAACGTCGAGATTGTGGATCTCAATGCACGTCCGGTCGTGGCAATCGTCGATGGTGAACGCTTCGAGGTCTGGCCCGAGTCCTCGCCCGCCCCGGTCGTCGGGTCGCTCGATGGTCGGCAGGCGCCAGCCGCGTCCGCACCTGCGGCGCTGCCTGCATCCCCTGCTCCGGCGCCTTCAGTGCCTGACGCCGCTGGGAGCGGAACGGTGCTGGCGCCGATCCCCGGCGTCATTCTCGCCGTTCGGGTCAAACCCGGCGAGCAGGTCACAGCAGGGCAGGAGGTGTGCGTGCTCGAAGCGATGAAGATGCAGAACAGCATCCGCGCGAAACAGTCCGGCGTCGTGTCAGCCGTCTATGTGAGCGATGGGCAGCATGTGAAGCACCACCAACCCTTGATGGTCATTAAGTCGGAGTAACCGTTCACTGTTGGATAAACGCCTCTGTTGAACACCTGATACCAAGTGGTGTTCAGTCAGACACGATGTTCGCGCGTTTGTTGGGCAAGGCGCAACGGTCAACGCGCACCGGCAGGCGTGTCGCGGACGCATGACGGCGCAGTGGCATCAGTTCGCCCGGCGGGGCTTGCACTTGCGGTGCGCGCCGTCGAACCACGTGCGGTGAGCGCCGTCGAACCGCGTTCTCAGCGAGGGCTTTCGCCGGCAGCGCCTCGGCATCCCGCTGCGCGCCCCGGCAGTATGGTACGAATGACCGCGCATGAGTATTATGACCATCACGTGCGCGGTGATCGCGCGTAGCTCCTTTGACGCGAGACTGGCGGGAGACATCGACGCGCATAAGACCGAGGGCGCGTGAGCGCCCTTATGTGAAAGGCATGTGGGATCAGGGGCGGATGTGCATGGATTTCTCAACACTCATCCCGGAATTGATCAAAGGTCTGGCAAACTTCACCATCGGCAACCTGGTGATGCTTGCGGTTGCCGCGACGCTGATAACGCTGGCGGTGGTGAAAGAATACGAGCCGGTGCTGTTGCTGCCGATCGGGTTTGGCTGTCTGGTGGCGAACATTCCGCTCACCGGCATGACCGACGGCGAAGGATTGTTCGGCATCCTCTACCGCGCCGGGATCAGCACCGAACTCTTCCCGCTTCTCATCTTCATTGGCGTTGGTGCAATGATCGATTTCAGCCCGTTGCTGGCGATGCCGCGCATGGCGCTTCTTGGCGCTGCCGGTCAGTTTGGCATCTTCGGTACGCTGATCCTGGCGACGCTCCTCGGTTTTCCGCTCAATCAGGCGGCATCAATTGGCGTCATCGGTGCGATTGACGGTCCCACGTCGATCTATGTCGCCTCGCAACTGGCGCCGGAACTGCTTGCCCCCATCGCCGTCGCGGCCTACTCTTACATGAGCCTGGTGCCGATTATCCAGCCGCCGCTGATGCGGCTGCTGACATCACGCCACGAGCGGTGCATTCGCATGGCATACGCGCCGCGCCCGGTTTCGCGGCAGGCATTGATCCTTTTTCCCATCGTGGTGACCCTGATCATCGGCTTGCTGGTACCGGCGGCGACACCGCTGATCAGCATGTTGATGCTGGGGAATCTGCTGCGCGAAAGCGGCGTGGTCGAGCGGTTGAGCAAAGCGGCGCAGAACGAAGTGATCAATATCGCCACGCTGTTCCTGGGATTGACCATTGGTTCGACTATGGACGCCGGATCGTTCCTGAATCTGGTGACGCTCCAGGTGCTGGGGCTGGGGCTGCTGGCATTCATCCTCGACACCGTTGCCGGTCTGCTGTTCGGCAAAGTCCTGGCGTTCGTCAGCGGCGGGGCAATTAACCCCCTGATCGGCGCGGCGGGCATCTCCGCCTTTCCGATGGCAGGGCGCCTGGCGGCAAAAGTGGCGCTCGCCGAAGACCCCGATAACTTCATTCTCATGCACGCCATGGGCGCCAACACTGCCGGTCAATTGGGCAGCGTCGTCGCCGGCGGGGCGCTGCTGGCGCTGGTGACCGGGATTCTGGGGTAAGAGCATGCAGCGTGCTCGATACCAGCACACTGCGCCTGCACAATCCAGCAGGATGCGGGCATGATTTGTCAGGGAACGGTGCTCCGGTGGCCAGCGATTAAAATCGCCTCTGACGGACCTGTGACCGACCGTCCGCTTACGCGGACGGAAACAGCGGCGTTCACACGCGTTGAGCGTGCCGAACCGCGCAGGTGGACGCCCGGCGGAACGCCTGCCCAGCACACCTCCCGCAAGCGGGGAGTGTGCTGGGCAGGCGCCAGCCAGGGTGCAGCATGGATGCGCTTTCTTGCCGCCTGACAATTCATGCCTGGCCCCCTGGTAGTTGGCATTGTCCTGTAAAACGGAACGTGGTACAATTGTTCATAGATCGTTGCATCCGGTATCGGGTACACTATGCCAGACGACGTCTGGGATCAGACCGATAATAATGCTGATGCCAGAGCGCTGCCTCCGCCGCCGGTACAGGCTTCGTCGCCGGATGAGCGCTACTTCAGGATCCTTAAGTCGGCATTAGATCAGTGCCGGGACTACAAGCCTAGGTTTGGCGGGGGATCTGGTCCAGGACTGACTCTGGAACAGTTCCAAAGTCTGTATACATCTGATCCGTTCTATCATAGGTCTTGACTCACCGCTGACCTATGCCGCACACAAGGCGGCTGGCGGCATTACATCTGTCTATCGACAGATAGGCATTGCCTGTCAGTGGATTTTCCATCAGATGTTGCAAGATCATCTTGGACTATCCTCAGAAGAAGCCGCCTGGAGTTACGTTATCGGGTCTCGGAAACTTTCACTAGACGGTCGTATTGTCATTGATGATGTGAAAGATTTGAAGGTTCGAGAGAAGGTAAAGCAGTGGATAGACGCCGCCGGACGTCTGGCAGGCTTGCAGAATGACACCTTGCAGGGCATCAAGGGATGTGTTTTTGAAGTACGCCAGGGGTACAAGAGCAAAGACTCAAAACGTCAAAACGCCGACATCGCCAACGCTGCGAACGCATATGCGCATAAATATATGCCAGTGATCATATTGTTTTCAACCCAGATCGATAGTGATGTGGCAAGACGATATAAGGAGCGCCACTGGATTATCCTGACGGGTACGACGAATGGTTCGTCCACTGAAAGCACGTATGCGTTTTGTCGAGAAGTAATAGGATACGATCTGGCTGCCTTCTTCGAGCGTCGCTCCAAAGATGTCAAAGAAAAGGTTGAAGACTTACTCGAAACGCTACTTTCTTCAAAAGGATGATATAACAATGCAGCAACTCGGATTATTCGCCCACCTCACCCACAAAGCCAATCTCAGGCATACGCGCTATGGATGGCTCAGGTTGACCCCTGCATATTCGGTTCATCTGGTTCAGGATTTGCTCTCCCAAATAACGCCACATGACACGGTTGTTCTCGATCCTTTTTGCGGGACTGGAACGACGGCTCTTGCATGTGCTGAACGAGGCATTCCTGTCGATACGACCGATATCAATCCTTTTCTGCTGTGGATCACGAAAACCAAGGTGAGTACGTATGATTCGGTTCATTTGACTGAATTTCGATCAATTGCTCAACATATCGCCCAATTAATAGAAGACCCTGGTGCAGACGACATATGGACTCCTCCCATCCACCAGATCGAAAAATGGTGGAGTGGCGATATCCTCCGTATCCTGGGAAGAATGATGGGTTTTATTCGCCGGGTATCGGAATTTTACTCGGAGAAGGCTGTAGATTTACTCAAAGTTGCGTTCTGCAGGACAATGATTGCTCATTCGAGTGCGAGTTTTAACCATCAGTCGATGTCTTTCAAGCCGCAGAACAACCTGCCGCTGTTTCATCGAGCGGTTGATGATGTGTTAATAACCTGGCAGGCGGTAGTGGAAGATCTGTCCATTTCTGCACAAAGTAAGGTTCTGGCAACGCCAGGAATTTTTTGGTGCGATGCGCGGAGATTATCGGTTGTCCTTCCCCATAACTTCTACACCTGTGTCATCACCTCGCCGCCATATCCGAACAGAATGAGTTATATTCGTGAGTTGCGTCCGTATATGTACTGGTTGGGCTACCTGTGTGATGGACGCGAAGCGGGTGAACTGGACTGGCAAGCAATTGGTGGAACCTGGGGCGTTGCGACGAGCAACGTCGGCAGGTGGTCGCCGCCAGAACCGCGCGCTATTCCGTATCCCGAATTTTCGGACATTCTTGCAAAAATATCGGTAAAAAGCGATCTGCTCGCCCGATACGTGCATAAATACTTTTATGATATGGCAGATCACATCAATGATCTGTTCGTGGTGATCAAGCCTGGTGGAACGATCCACTATATCGTCGGAAATTCGAAGTTCTACGATGTCATTGTGCCGGTTGAAGCGATTTTTGCCAGTATGTTCAGTGAGAGCGGCTTCGTCGATGTAAACGTTCGTCCGATTCGCAAGAGAACATCGAAGAAGGAGCTGTATGAATATCTTATATGTGCGCGAAAACCTTAAGCCCGGGTTTTTCGTCAAAAATGTTTCCAAATGTGAGTCCACTGCAAAAAGGCTTCACCACCAAGGGCACGAAGCGCACGAAGGTGAATAAACATGAAGCGCCTTTCCTTTGTGTCCCTTGGTGACCTTCGTGGTTACCGCTTTTTGCAGTAAAGTCAAACGTTGTTCGTCCCGTAAGCGAGGGATGACTGCCCTGATAGGGGCATACGCGCTATGGATGGCTCAGGTTGACCCCTGAATACGATGTTGTCTGAGATCCGGCGTGGGTCTCCGGCGAGAGCGCAAGCGGGAGGGTAATGGTAAAGGTTGTGCCGCTGCCGACGGTCGATGTGACGCTGATCGTTCCGCCGTGCGCTTCAACGATGGCTTTGGCGATTGCCAGTCCAAGCCCGGCGCTCTGCCCGCTCTCGCGGGTGCGCGCGGGATCGGCGCGATAGAAACGCTCGAAGATGTGTGGCAGGTCTTCCGGCGCAATGCCGCTGCCCGTGTCGCGCACGTCGATGACGATGCGCTGATTCTCCGCCTCACGCGCCGCCAGCACGATTTCGCCTTCCGGTGTGTGGCGCAGCGCATTCGCTACCAGATTGTTCAGCACCTGCGCCATGCGGTCGGTATCGACCCATACCGCAGGGAGCGAGTCGGACGCCTCCACACGAATGGCCGGTCCACGCGCTTCTATCTGCACCATGTGCGCCAGTGCCGCCCGTTCGAGGAGCGCGCGTGGATCGACGGCGCGCCGGTTGAGCGATAGTGCGCCGGCATCCGCCAGCGATAGCAGGCGCAGATCGTCGATCAGGCGTTGCAGATGCTCGACTTCACCGTGCATAACCTGATAGATGCGGGGCGATCCCTCGATCCGTCCGTCCTGCAAGCCCTCTGTGTAGCCGCGCAGGATGCTCAACGGTGTGCGCAGGTCGTGCGCCAGATCGGCGGTCATCTGGCGGCGCGCCTGGATTGCCTGCCCCAGGTCGGCGCTCATCTGGTTGAATGCCTGCGCCAGTTCGCCAATTTCATCGCGCGAACGCACCGTCACCCGCTGATCGAGACGCCCCTGCGCCATCGCGCGCGTCGCCGCCGTCAACTCGCGGATAGGGCGGGTCAGCGTGCGCGCCAGCACGATGCCAACCACCAGCGCCGCGACGGTTGCGCCAATCGCGCTCAGAACGGTTGCCACCGTGAGCCGCTGCAGGAGTGCGGCTTCGGCTGCCCAGCGTGGATCGTTGAGGAGGGGGAGAGGCGGAGGACCGGCGAAGAAGAAATAGCCAATGATGTCTCCATTGGAACGCAGCGGCTCGGCGCGCGCAATCATGACTCGACCCAACCGACGACCAGGAGAGTACGGTCGGCGTCCGTACACCACAACGCCGTTCGTGTCTGTCAGGATCAGGTTCCGGCTGTAAAAATCGAGCGGCGCCGTCCGTTCGAGGAGTTGCTCGACCCCCTGCCATCCGCCGTTCGCCTGGTGATAGGAGCGCAACGCATTCAGCAGAATCGTTCGATCACGAACCGAGAGGAACAGATCGACTTCGGAGCGGGTGCGCAACCCGACGAACAGCGCAACCAGGAGTGAGCCGATCAGCCCGACGAGCAGAAACGCCAGGGTTAGTTTGAGCGTCAAAGATCGCATGGTCAGGCGCCTGTCCTTGAGGAGTCCGTCGTGCGCAGCAGCGCAAAACGGTACCCCATGCCGTACACTGTTTCGATATAGCGTGGATTGCGCGGATCGTCTTCGATTTTGGTGCGGAGGTTGCGGATATGCACATCGATCGTGCGCTCCGAACCTTCGAAGGCATCACCGGATACGCGGTCGAGCAGGTCGAGCCGCGAGAAGACCTGCCCCGGCGCGGCCATGAGGGTTGCCAGAATGGCAAACTCCGATGGCGTCAGATCGACGTATCGTGCGCCGACGCGCACCGTTCGCCCGGTGCGGTCGAGCACAATATCGGCGGCGCGCAGCACATCCGGTTCGAGCGGCGCCTGCCGGGTGCGGCGCAGAACCGCGCGGATGCGGGCGATCAACTCGCGCACATTAAATGGTTTGGTGACATAATCGTCGGCGCCGAGTTCAAGCCCCAGGATTTTGTCGGTGTCCTCGATCTTTGCCGTCAGCACGATAACCGGCGTGCGCGACTCTTTGGCGAAGGCGCGCAGGAACTCGTACCCGCCCATTTCCGGCATCATCAGGTCGAGAATCACCAGGTCGGGCTTTTCGACGCGTGCCACATACAGCGCGCGCCGTCCATCACCCGCTTCGACGACGTGAAAGCCTTCCTGTTCGAGATAGAGCCGGAGCATGTCGCGCAGCGCCGGCTCGTCGTCAACGACCAGAATTGTGCTCATGTCGCAATGCCCGCTGCAGCGTGCGGCGGGGATCGTCGCCGCAGAAAACGACGGACAATCGGTGACGCTCCCACAACCAGCGCGATGATGACGCCAATGATCAGCAGATTTTTGACCACTTCGATAATACCACGTGCATCCGGTTCGCGCTTTGCGTCATGCTCGCGCACGAAGCCGTCGCGCTCATCGCGCTCGAATCTGCCGGACGCGAATCGGTCGCGCTCTACTCCGGCTGCGAGGCGCGCACGATCCGGCTCCGGCAGCAACCTCGCCAGAACCTCTGTCTGTCTGAGCGCAGTGAGTGCGCCAACGACGACCAGCGCCGCTGACAGAATGACGACGATACGCCGGATGGTTTTCATTACTGCGCCTCCTTTCCCAGAACCGGCGCAGCGCTGAGTGCTGCCGCTTTTTGGGAGGAGAGTCGCGTGAGCAGACGCTGTGTTGCGTTGACGATCCAGCGCCAGTGCAACGCCACATGCACCCCCAGCAGAAACACTGCCGCGTCGGATGCCAGATGGTGAAGTTGTGTCCAGAAACGATCACGCTCGGTGCGAATGCCGAGGGGGGCCAGCGCCGTTTCCGAAATCATCAGTCCGGTGAAGATAATCGTCGTTAAGACCGCAAAGAGCAGCGCATTCAGCGCATAGCCGAGACGCGCGCACCCCGTTGTCCGGCTGAAAAGCCGCTGCGCAACGCCAGTGATCCACGACCAGTGAATGACCAGATGAGTGACGACTACGGCGCCAAGCGCGATTCCCAGCCATTCGTGAATGGCGATACCGGTGAAGCGTGGCGCCGTGGTGGTGAGAAAGACAACGAACATTGCGCTGTCGAGCGCCAGGTTTGTCAGTATTCGTCGTTGAACTTCCGGAGTATGGACGTTCATCAGAAGACCTCGCTACGAAGGATCGGCATTTGCCCGATACACCTCTTATCGTAGCGAGACTTTCTTCAGGGATTGTTAAGAAGCGATGCTGGAATTGCTGGGATCGGCGAAGGTGATGGTCATACCCGATCCATTACCTGCATGGCGCACTGAAACATGGGCGCTGTTCCAGGGAAAGGCGTCCCGAAGTTACTCCCTTTCAAATAAGCGCGCACAAAGGCGCAAAGGTACAAAGGCGCCTGACCTGAACCCCGTTGATGATGGGTCCAGTTTTTCCGTGTTATACTAACTTGCGGTCAGTCAGACAAGATATTCGAGCGCCCGGTTCGCGCGGTGTAACGAGTCACAACGCGCGTTGGCAGTCGCGGACGCAGACTGCGCATTGGCATCAGCAGCCCCAACGGGGCTTTTATGTCCTCAGCGCGGGCTTTCGCCCGCAGCGCCCCGGCAGTAGTGTACGAACACCGCGCATGGGACGCTATCCTCAGAGAACGCCGCCAGCGAACCCTGGCGGCGTCCTGTGTGACCGTCACCTTATGGCTGGCGCACTTCCGCCGTTACCGGAATCTCTCCCGCCTTCTCGAAGGTGAGCGTCAATTCCACCTTATCGCCTGCGTTCAGGTCGCGGGTCAGACCGATGAGCATCACGTGGAACCCGCCCGGCTTCAGTTCGACCTGCCCATTGGCGGGAATGTCGATGCCGCCTTCGACCTGGCGCATGCGCATCATGCCGCCCTCTTCGATGACGGTGTGCAGTTCGACCGTTTTGGCGGCATCGGTGCTCGCGGCGATCAGTTTGTCCGCTTCACTGCCGGTGTTGCGGATGACCATATATGCTGCACTGTTTGCGCCTCCCATGTCCATATCCATACCGCCGTGTCCGCCGTGTCCCATGCCCTGTTCGGGCGCTTTGGTCGGCTCCATGCCGCCATACCCGCCGCCGGACGCAGGCGCCATAGTGGGTTGTTCCATACCGCCCATCGCGCCGCCTTCCATCTTCATCGCCCGCGCCCAGGGATCGCTGATCTGGATCGTCGCGCCGCCAGTTGCGCCGGTATTTGCCGGTGCTGCTGGGGTTGTCGGTGATGTGGCAGTGCATGCAGCAAGCGCGAGTGCGCCAGCAAGCGCAAAGAGCACTCGATACAGATTCATTGGATGTACTCCTTTCCTGTTGATACATGGTTATAACAGTGATACGGTCGTTCTCGTGCCGGGATGTTTCTTCAGAGAACTGAGAACCAGGGGCAAGAGGTGAGAGGTGAGAGGTGAGGGGTGAGGGGTGAGGGGTGAGAGGGTGAGGGGTGAGGGGTGAGAGGTGAGAGGTGAGAGGTGAGAGGTGAGAGGTGAGGGGTGAGAGGTGAGGGGTGAGAGGTGAGAGGTTCAAGAGCCTTTTAACCTTCAACCTTCAACTCCTCCCGCCTTGCAACCTTCCCACCTCTTGCCTCTTGCCTCTTGCCTCTTGCCTCTTGCCTCTTGCCTCCTGCCTCTTGCCTCTTGCCTCTTGCCTCTTGCCTCCTGCCTCTTGCCTCTTGCCTCCTGCCTCTCGCCTCTAGCCTCTTGCCTATCACCTGGCACTAGCGGACGTTATACCTGCACTGGCAGGAGATGCCGCAATTTGGGCGGGGGAAGCGGGGGCGCAGGCGACTCGCCGTTCCACCGCCATCTGTCGGTCGGCGTCAGGCGAGCAATAAGAATTACGAATGCGATGCACATGGCAAGGAGCATGAGGACGCCATCGTACACAGCGCGTGGCGCCGTAGAATGCTGGCCGGGAATGTGTGCCTGCTCTGCGGTGGCGGCATGCGATATGCCGCTCAGGTGACACACAAATCGCACGCTCCCAGAGGGGGCGTGCCGGTGCATCACGGTATCGATCATGGAACAGTGCAGCACACAGAAGAGCGGGTTGAGGACCCCCAGCACCAATGCCGCCAACACCGACAGACCAAGGCAGTGCGATGTGGAGTCCGGTTGCAGGTGCGTTGGTCGGTGGTCACGGGTGATATTCGCCAGTGCACACTTCATGATTGTGCATTATACCACAAAGTAGATGCCGTGAAATGGCACGAGGGGGGAGGTCCCAGGTGCTCACAAGAGCGAGCGTTTTTGGCAAGCCCTTCGATTGCACCGCTCGCTTGAGGGTATGAGGAGGCCAGTACAGTCGCGGTTCGGCAGGCTCACCGCAAGGGGCGGCGCTGTGCCCCAACGCCCCCTTCTCCCCGCTTCGGCATCGCGCTTCGGCAGGCTCAGCGCACTGCTTGCGGGAGAAGGGGGATGGGGGGAAACCAGGTGTCGGGATGCCGAAAATGCGCTGCGCATCTAATACTAAATTGCGGTCAGTCAGACAAGATGTTCGAGCGCCCGGTTCACACGGCGCAACGATCCACAATGCGCGTTGGCGGTCGTAGGCGTATGACTGCGCATTGGCATCAGCAGCCCCGGCGGGGCTTTCACTTGCAGTGAGCATGGTCGAACTGCGGCCTCAGCGGGGGCTTTCGCCCGCAGCGCCCCGGCGTCCCACTGCGCGCCCCGGTAGTATTGCACGAATGACTGCGCATCAGTATAAAAACGCTCCACTTGAGAGGATCCGTTCCCTCCATACCGGTCAGAAAGACAGGGAGCGCCGGATCAGCGCGAAGCGGGAGTGAACCGTTAGCGACGGAAGTTTGAATGGGCGGAGCGATGACGCCGCAGCGCGCGCCAGGGGAAAAGCCAGGACCACCTTTCCCTTCGTTCAGTGCTCGCCTGTGCCGGTATCGAGATGACGATGCCGCGTTCACGACGACACGATGGACAGTGTTCAAGGTTCCATGCGACCTGAGCAGTGAACAATCCGCCGCAGGCAATACAGGGTCGGCGATGGAACGACTCAGGCAGATGGTACGTCTGATGCGCCTCACACCACACGGCGCGCCGCCGGCATGCCCGACAGAGGTGCATCGCGTCGGCGATGCCGCTGCCGCGTACCTGCCGCCAGTCGCGGTCGCCGATGGCCCCGATGCTTCCGCAACAGTCACAGGCCACGACCGATCCGTATGTCGCGTGTTTCTGGTAACTCATGTCCCGCCCTCCTCGTTGAGTTGCACATCATCGTGCAGGTTTTGACTGATTTGTATAGAATGACCAGTTAGAAGCATATCTGATTGTATGAACTATACTAATATCGTCTGATACGTCTGTCAAGGGGTCATCTGTCATCGGAAGGAGATCGG
>CALGYB010000094.1 GCA_937935075.1 uncultured Roseiflexus sp.
CAAGGACACGAAGAGCACGAAGGGGAATAAAAATGAAGCGCATTTTTTGTGTGTCCCTTGGTGACCTTCGTGGTTGCTTTTTGCAGTGAAGTCAATAATCGTTTTTGAATACGTATTCCGCTATCCACTCGTCCGCCCGGCGGCTGAAGCCGCGGGCTACGAGCGCCAGGCCCGCCTGCGCGGGCTGAACCGTGCGATACCGGATTCTGTTCTCGAAAATATTGTACGAATGACCGCGCGTTGGTCTCAGATGTCGTCCTGACGCTGATGCTGCGGGCTGAGTCGCGCAAGCCCCTGCGAGTCTTCCACTTGCGGTGAGCACCGTCGAACCGCGTCTTGAGCGAGATCTTTCGCCTGCAGGGCAGGGAATGCGCGACGTGACGGCACGGATATACCAGATTTATTGCATAACGTGCATAAGTCTGCGCACGTGCTGGAGACCAGGAAGGCGACGCAGCGCAGCGGATGCGACACTATGTTCGGCTCAGAACTGCATGTCCTGCGGACGCACACCCGGATGCGGCAACGTGATCGTCCAGCGCCGACTCGATGGCGCTGGCATAGACCTGCTCCAATCGTTGAGCAGCGGCGTCCCACGTGTGATACTGCTCGACATACCGCCGTCCTGCTGCACCAATGGCGGCTGCGCGTTGCGGATCGTCCATCAGGCTGAGGATGGCGTCGGCATACTCATGCGGTTGTTCCGCCAGCAGCAGGTCGCGCCCTTCAACGGCATGCAGCGCGCGCGACGCCTGTCGCGCTGCAACGACCGGCGTTGCCAGCGCCATGGCTTCGAGCACTTTGTTCTGAATGCCGACGCCGTAGCGCAGCGGGGCAACAGCCAGCGTGGCGCCGGCAATCGTGGGGCGCAGGTCATCCAGGTAACCGGTGACGGTCACGCGCCGGTCGGCTGCCAGTGCGCGCACCGATGGCGGCGGTGCGCTTCCGGCGATTACCACGCGCGTCTCGGGGCGGCATGCCCAGACCAGCGGCATAATGTCGTGCACGAGATGGAGCGCTGTGGCTTCATTGGCGTGGTAACTCATCTTGCCGCTGAAGACGATCGTGGCGCGCGCGCGCGCAATTGGCTGCGGGGTGAAGTAGTCCAGATCAACGCCGTTAGGCACGACTGTTATCGCGTCTTGGTCGTGCGGGGCGTCGGCAACGCCGTCGAACCGGCGCTGCGCCGCCGGTTGTGCAGGAGGATACAGGTCGTGACGGAGGGTGCGCAATGCCCATGCGTCCTCCGGCGACGAGACAATGACCTGCTCGAAGTGGCGGGTGTAGCGCGCTTCGTAGGCGCGGGTGCGTGCCAGGTCGATCAGCGCAAGCGCACGGCTCTTGAGCGATGGGCTGCCACGGAGTGTGCGCTCGAACAACAAACTGATGCTGTCTACTGAGTCGAGTACGGCAGGTGTGTGGAGAAGCGCATAGCCAAGGGCTGATGCCCGCAAATGTTCAATGTGTGCCACATCGTACCGTTTGCTGCGATCTTCGGTGCGCACCGCCTCTCGCAAGCGTTTCCCGAAACTGAGCGCCGCCTGCAACGGCAGGTCGCCGGGAAGCGCGCGCAACGCATTCCAGAGCATCTCGGCTTTACTCACATGGACGGTGACAATCCGCGCGCACACGTCACGCAGCGCGTTGAGCGCCGGTCGGTCATCGGCATTGGCGCCGCACACCAGCGTGATGTGATGACCGCGCCTTGCCAGTGCGCGAATGAAGCCGTATGGCCGCACCCGAATGGGAGATGGAACATATGCGGAGATAAACAGAATATTCATCGTTAGCCCTCTTCGGCGCTTTGGATAGGCTTGCAGTTCTCAGTTCCCGGTTCCCGGTTCTTGGTTCTTAGTTCTTGGTTCTTGGTTCTTCATCCGCTCATACACCCGATCCATCGCCGGGCACACGGCGCGCCAGTCGTAGCGTTCGAGCAGGCGCTTTCGTCCGGCTGCCGCCAGTCGCTCGCCGAAAGCCGGGTCGCACAGCAGGCGCACGACGGCGTCGGCGAATGCCTCTGGCGTATCGCCGACCAGCAGATGTTCGCCGGGAACCAGGTCGATGCCTTCGTAGCCAATCGTTGTCGAAACCACCGGAATGCCGCGCGCCAGGGCTTCGAGGATTTTCACCCGCATGCCGCCGCCGCTGCGCAACGGGACGATCAGGCAGGCGGAGGCGGCGATGTATGGCGTGGGGTCCGGCACATACCCGGTCACGTCAATCGTCGGGTCCTGCTCGGCAAGCGCGCGCACTTCCGCTACCGGGCGCTGCCCGACGACGAAGAAGCGCACTCCCTCGACCTGTTGCTTGATCAGCGGGTAGATGCTGCGAGCGAACCAGAGCGCCCCATCGACGTTTGGGGGCCACATCATGGTTGCCAGGCTGAGAATGCCGCGTGCATTCGGTTGGCGCGCAATCGGCTGTTCGCGTTCAGCATCGACCGCAATCGGGATGATCGGAATATCACGCTCCGTTCCCATTGCTTCGATCAGCGCCTGACGATCCTCGCGGCTGACCGCTGTGACCGCCTCGAATTCGCGGCAGACCCGTCCTTCGTACACGCGCAGCCGTCGCCACTCGCGCTCCCAGAGGAGGCGTTTGAGTCCACGTTCCTGCATCGCCACCCGGCGGAAGACCGTCCAGACTGCATTGTGTTCGTCGAGCAGGCGCGGTAATGGCAACCGCTCGGCAAACTGCGCCATGTTGAGTTGATCGGCATGCACCAGGTCATACGGTCGTCCGGCAATCTCCGCTTCACGCACCAGGCGCGCCAGCAACTGATGCATAGCGGCGCTATCATCACGCTCGATGATCCACGAGCGTCCGTGCATCAGGCTGCTCGCCAGAGTCAGCGCATTGCGCGCTGTGGAACGTGAGAGCGGGACGGTATGCACCTCGGCAACCGCGTCGCGTAGTGCAGCCGCATCGCTTTCTTCCTGCGCATTGCGCGTGAAGCAGACGAGCGTGACTCGATGGCGCGATGCCAGATGGCGCAGCAGGTAATAGGTTTTGACCTTCGGACCGCTGTCGGGCGGATAGGGAACGATCTGGGTTAGCAGGAGAATGTTCATAACGAACCGTCTTCGATATCAATCTGAGCGTGATTGTATGGTACTGGCATAAAAAGATGCTAAACTTCATGTGACATCATGGTAACAGTGGAGTAATAATACAGCGATGACATCCGCGCGAGATTATCTCGAACAGTTCGCCAATCTCGACCCGGGACGCGCTGCGCGCAGCGGTGTGCCGGAAGTGGTGCTCGCCGAACATAAGACCCCCGAACAAACCATCACCATTGTTCGGCGCATTCTCGATCATGTGGGGCGTGTCCTGATCAGTCGCGTGCCGCCGGAGACGCGGATGGCGCTCCAGGCGGCGTTTGCCGACACGGTTGAGTGGACGGTCTATAGCGAAGGGCGCACGCTGACGCTGAATAAACCGGGGATCGCTCCGCCGCAGCGTGGCGGGCGCGTCGGTGTGCTGACCGCCGGAACCAGCGATCTTCCCGTTGCCGACGAGGCAATCGCGCTCTGCGTCGAAATGGGGTGCGACATCTGGAGCGCCGGTGATGTCGGCGTCGCCGGTCTGCATCGTCTGTTCGATCCGCTGCGGGTTATGCTCGATGCATCAGTCGATGTTATCATTGTTGCCGCCGGAATGGACGGCGCGCTGCCGTCGGTGGTGGCGGGGCTGGTCGATGTGCCGGTCATCGGGCTGCCGACGTCGGTCGGGTATGGTTTTGGCGGCGGCGGCGTCGGTGCGCTGACGAGCATGTTGCAGACCTGTGCTCCGGGACTGGCGGTCGTCAACATCGACAATGGCATCGGCGCGGGGGCGATTGCGGGGCGGATCGCCAATCGGGCTGCGGCTGCTCGCAGGCGGAGATGACCGTCACCCGGGCGAGTGGGGCGACGACGAGGGATGAGCGCAACCCCGCTGGCGGCGGTGACGGTCATCTGGGCGAGCGGGGCGACGAACGAGGGATGAGCGGCAGCCTCCTGGCAGTCAATCGCAAATGGGTCGCCTGGCGGCGGTGACGGTCATCTGGGCGAGCGGGGCAGCAACTGTGGGACAGGCGCATCTGGAGCAGTTGACCATCAGCGGGTAGTTTGGCGAAGGTGACGATCATCTATGGAAACAACGCTTGAGTTCAAATACGAACGCCTCCAGGCGATCCTGCGCGAGATCGGTTCGGCGTTGATCGCGTTTTCCGGCGGCGTGGACAGTACACTCTTGCTGAAGGTGGCGCACGATGCGCTCGGTGATCGCGCCATCGCTGCCACTGCCGACTCTGAAACCTACCCGCGCGAGGAACTCGAACAGGCGCGCGCACTGGCAGCGCTGATCGGCTGCCGCCATATCGTCGTGCGCACCAATGAATTGTCTGATGAAAACTATGCGCGCAACCAGCCAGACCGCTGCTACTACTGCAAGCGCACGCTGTTCACCGAACTTCAGCCGCTGGCTGCCGAACTTGGCGTCGCTGCCATCCTCTACGGCGCCATGGCGGACGACATCGGCACGCATCGCCCTGGTCATCGTGCAGCGATGGAGTTTGCCGTGCGCAGCCCCCTGATCGAGGCAGGGCTGGGGAAGCAGGAGATCCGCGAACTGGCGCGGCGCCTGGGATTGCCGAACTGGAACAAGCCGTCGTATGCCTGCCTCTCGTCGCGGATCGCCTACGGCGAACGGGTGACCGCCGGGAAATTGCGCATTCTCGACGAAGCCGAACGGTTTCTGCGTCACCTGGGGTTCACCCAGTTGCGCGTCCGCCACCACGATACGATTGCCCGCATCGAAGTTCCGCTCGACGACCTGCCCGCCGTCATCGAGCATCGTGAAGCGATCGTGGCGCGGTTGAAGGCGCTGGGGTACGTCTATGTCACCCTTGATCTCCAGGGGTTCCGCAGTGGCAGCATGAACGAAGCGCGCCGGTCGTCACTCGCTGATATTGTGTTGATTGAATAGTCTCGAAAAGACTGACGCAACGGTGCAATGGCGCAAAGAGTAGCGCCCCCGTACAGGACGAGGGGAGCGACTCGAAAGAAGCTGGCATTCTACACATTGCGAAGTTTATAGGGTATCTCGAAGAAAGTATCGCCGAGCAACTGTCGGATTTGCTTCCCCTCGGATGTGGTTGCATGGCAGATAACAAGCGTCGCCCTGCCAGGGCAATGTTGGCTTTCTTCAATAGCGAACACGATAGCATTTGGATTCAGTTGTTCGACCTGCGCTCGTGTACTTGCATGTTGCTCCAGAGCATGCTTGATCGCTTCTACGGATGGGAGTTCATCACACGATTGCTGTGCGGGAAATGCTGTGCTACAGGTGATCAGCGACTGGATGACGCACAGGGCGATAACACATTGCAGTAGCTTCATAACAGTTCTTCTTCGACAGGCGGGGTTGAACCAGATTATGGCTGTAACGAGGCGGAGATACAGGCGCTTACCGTCGAGCGCCTCCCGGATATGATCTGGCAAGCAGTGAATGGGAGAATGGTTCGTCTATTCGTCCTCTCCCATCGCTTCGTCCAGTGTATGGCACGCTACGTCGCCGCGCGCAATTAACGAGTCCTGAAAAGCGAGCAAGCGCAAGATCGTACTGTCTGTGATACCAGGGCGTCTGCGCGCAATGATTGTCCTGGCTTCAGCAAATGCGTCGGCGCGACGCAGCAGATCCGCCAGGATAACGGTCTCCGCTCCGCGCTGCTCGGTGAACTCCTGCCCGGCTGCAATGGCACGCAAAACCATATTGGCCGCTCTGATCCGACAGGTCTTCGCCGACTCAGATTTCTCCTCATCGTCGCATACCCGGGCGGCATGGACAATTGCCCATGCTGCTGCGGCATAGTCGCCTGCATGTTCATGAATCATCGCCTGGCATAAAAAACGGTTCGCCAGCTCAGGCATGGCGGGGTCCGCGAGTTGCGCCTGGTACTGTGTGCTTTTGACAATAACTTTTGCCTGCTTCGGCGCTTTGCTGACGTCTTCGGCGCAATAGCCGCACGCAGGACAGCATTGCACCCAGGCGAAGATCGTCGAACGCATCATCTCAGGCGGGCGCGAGTCGAGATCGGGCGAACCGAAAACCATCGTGCTGTCGATTTCGATATATCCGTGTTCCGCGCGGCAGACGATGCAGGTTTTCTCCGTAAAGGAAAAGGTGGTCATAGCGTTCTCCTCGCGCTGTGATACGGTGCTTTCCGGGAAACACTATCTCGCTGCGGGCTAAAGCCCTCGCTGAGGACGCGGTTTGACCGTGCTTACCGCGAGTGAAAGTCCCTTCAGGGCTGGCTTGCACGACCGGCGTCGCTCGGTCCCTGGGGTGAAGTTGTGGCTCTCCTTGCGCATTCGCCTGCATCCCGATCACGTGACATCCCTGCAGGGTTTGCCTGCCCTGAACCAGAGCATATTAAACAGTGTAGCCTGCAAAGATAAGTTTCGCAACCGTCGCCTGCGGCTTACGGTTCTTGAGCGGATCCTTCGGTCTCGCCGAGTCCCGTCCGCGCAGGCGGGCTTGGCGCCCGTAGCCCGTGGCTTCAGCCGCCGGGCGGTCAGGCGGATAGCGGAACAATTATTCAAAAACCATCATTGACTTCACTGCAAAAAGCAACCACGAAGGTCACCAAGGGACACACAAAAAATGCGCTTCATTTTTATTCCCCTTCGTGCTCTTCGTGTCCTTGGTGGTTACTTCACCGCAACAAGCAACCACGAAGGTCGCAAAAGAAATGCGCTTCATGTGTATTCCCCTTCGTGCTCTTCGTGTCCTTGGTGGTTAAGCCCTCCATGACTTCACCGCAACAAGCAACCACGAAGGTCACCAAGGGACACAAAGGACATGCGCTTCATTTTTATGCACCTTCGTGCGCTTCGTGTCCTTCGTGGTTACTTCACCGCAACAAGCAACCACGAAGGTCACCAAGGGACACGAAGGACATGCGCTTCATTATCGGCAGACGGGCGGAATAACTTCCGCGTTACGCAGTCACCAAGGGACACCCAGGCAATGCGCTTCATTATTCCCCTTCGTGCACTTCGGGTCCTTGGTGGTTAAGCCCTCCATGACTTCACCGCAACAAGCAACCACGAAGGTCACCAAGGGACACAAAAGAAATGCGCTTCAT
>CALGYB010000095.1 GCA_937935075.1 uncultured Roseiflexus sp.
GAGCGCGCGCTACGAAGTGCTCAACCTGAGCGCCGGTGAACCCGCCGATGGGCTGCAACCCGACGAGATCCGCGCCATTGCGCGCGCCCTGGGTATTGAGCAGACGATATGCTAAAGAGGCGTGAGGTGAGAGGTGAGAGGCGTGAGGTGAGAGGTGAAAGGGTTGAGAGGTTGCGGTAGAGACATTGCGTTGCGACGTCTCACGGGGTTGAACGGCACATGCTGAATGCGGGCGGGTGGCCGGGCGTAAGACTGATCAAGGGTGACAGAGAACAGGTTACCAGTTAAGTCGAGCGATCTAACCCCTAACCCCTAACCCGTGCACAGAAAGTGAAAGATCGCATTGACCAATACACGCCGGACAATCTGGCATGAACTGCAACGGTACTGGTTGCGTCCCGCTATGATTGCAGCAACCATTCTCGCCGTCGATCAGGCGACCAAGGCGTGGGTGCTCAGCACCCTGGGCACGGTTGAAGGAACCTCTCGACCATTGATCGATGACTGGCTGAGTCTGACGTTGATCCACAATACCGGCATTGCGTTCGGGATGTTCGATGTTGGCTTCTCACACTTTTTCACAGTCACATCGATCATCATCAGCCTGGGCGCCGTGTATTTCTATCGCTATCATCTGCCCGGACCACATCTCCTCTCCCAGGCATGCCTCGGTCTGATCGTCGGCGGCGCAGTGGGGAACATTATTGATCGGGTGCGCTTCGGCTACGTCATCGATTTTGTTCATGTGCACTGGTTTCCCGGCATCTTCAATGTTGCCGACAGTGCAATCACCATTGGCGTGGCAGCTCTGGCGCTCTTCCTGCTGTTGACCGGTGACGGGGATCGACGCCGCACCGCATCAGATGATGCGCTTTTGAGCGATCTCCTCAACCAGGATCCGCGCGGACCCGGTTCGTAGGAGACCATTGCAGTGTTGCCGCACCGGCGCGCCTGGAGTAATGACGAGTGGCAGGATGTTCGATACGGGGTTTGAGCGAGGCGGTTGTGAGTGCTGAACTGCTGCAATTGGTCGTTGAGGCTGCTGATGAGGGCGATCGTCTGGATCGGTACGTCGCCGGCAAGACGCCTGACCTCTCGCGCACCTATGCTCGCCATCTCATCGAAAACGCGCGCGTGCTTCTGAACAATCGCCAGGCGCGCCCCAGTTCACCGGTGCGCGCTGGCGACATCGTGACGGTGCATCTGCCCGAACCGCAACCGGTTGGCCTTATCGCTGAAACAATCCCGCTCCAGATCATCTATGAGGACGACGATGTCGTTGTGATCGACAAGCCGGCGGGTATGGTCGTCCATCCCGCCCCTGGTCATGATCACGGCACTCTGGTGAATGCGTTGATTGCGCGCTACCCCGAAATGGCGATCAGCGGCGATCTGCGCCCTGGCATTGTGCATCGCCTGGACCGCGATACGTCGGGGTTGCTGGTGGCGGCGCGCAACGACCGCGCGCTGCGGGCGTTGCAGGCGCAACAACAGGCGCGCCGCATGCTGAAAATCTATCTGGTCGTCGTCGAAGGACGGATGAACGATGCAGAAGGTGTGATCGATGCGCCTGTCGCGCGTCACCCGACCGACCGCGTGCGTATGGCGGTGATTGCCGGCGGGAGACCGGCGCGCACCCATTGGCGCGTCCTCGAAGCATTGGGGGAGTATACGCTGATCGAGGCGCGCCTGGAGACTGGACGCACCCATCAGATTCGGGTGCATTTTGCATCACGTAACCGACCGGTGCTCGCCGATCCGCTCTATGGTCCGAAGCGTCCCCGGGCAACCTTCGGGTTGACACGGCAGTTTCTCCATGCGCATCGCCTGGGATTCGCGCTGCCATCGAGCGGCGCGTGGGTCGAGTTTACCTCGCCGCTGCCCGCCGACCTGGAAGCGGCGCTTGCCCGGTTGCGCCAGCGCACCGCTGCGTCGGTCCGACGATCATGAAAACGTTCGGTTCGGTTTACAGAGCATAACCATTGTTGAGGTCCGGTCACGTTATGACGATAATCGTCACCCTGTCTGTTCAGGATGCTCTGCAAACGAGTATGATTCGCAGGTGAAGTTTCAACAGTCTGACGAAGAAGCGGTTGGAATGTCCATACGGTTTCGCAGAGATTGTAACCATTTCGAAGAGGAGGAGCCATGAGACCGAAAATCTCGATCATCGGCGCGGGGTTTGTTGGTTCAACCACCGCTCACTGGATCGCATCCAAAGAACTGGGTGACGTGGTGCTGGTCGACATTATCGAGGGCGTGCCGCAGGGAAAAGGGCTTGACCTGTTGCAGGCGGGACCCATCGAAGGGTTTGATGTGACGATTACGGGCACGAATGACTACGCTGCAACCACCAACTCCGACATCATCGTCGTGACATCGGGCGCGCCGCGAAAACCCGGCATGAGCCGCGAGGACCTGATCCGCGTCAATGCCGACATCACCCGCGACTGCATCTCCAAGGCGGCGCCGCTCTCGCCCAATGCGGTGATCATTATGGTGAACAATCCGCTCGACACGATGACATACCTGGCGAAGCAGGTGAGCGGCTTCCCCAAGAACCGCGTCGTAGGGCAGGCGGGCGTGCTCGACACCGCGCGCTACCGCACCTTCATCGCCATGGAAGCCGGGGTGTCGGTCGAGGATATTCAGGCGATGCTGATGGGCGGGCACGGCGACGAGATGGTGCCGCTGCCGCGCTTCACCACCATCAGCGGCATTCCGGTGACCGAGTTCATCAGCCAGGAACGGCTCAACGCGATTATTGAACGCACACGCAAAGGCGGCGGCGAAATCGTCAATCTGCTGAAGACCGGCAGCGCCTACTACGCGCCAAGCGCCGCCACCGTTCAGATGGTCGAGGCGATCCTGCGCGATAAGAAGCGGGTGCTGCCCTGCGCCTGCTATCTTGAAGGAGAGTATGGACTGAACGACATCTACTTCGGCGTGCCGTGCATCCTCGGCGCCGGCGGCGTCGAACGGGTGCTGGAACTGCCGTTGAACGACGAGGAGATGGCGCTGGTCAAGAAGAGCGCCGAAGCGGTCAGTTCGTCGATCGCAGCGCTCAAACAGATGTAGGTCTGGTAAAGTAATGCTCGCCTTCTCCGAGATCGTGTCATACGGCACGATCTCGGAGTAACATACCATACTATGGACGCAGCGGAGCACATCCCGCTTTCATCGAAGATTTCTCTGCAACGCCAGATGCTCGGCGGCGACCGCTTTTATAATCTGTCGCGCTGGGGCGTGATCCTCTTACTCATTGGGATTGTTCAACTGCTCTCCGGCGAATCGCTCTGGTCCCCTGCAAACGCCCAGAGTCCAATGATCATCGTCATGTGGGGGTATGCGATCTTCGCGGCGCTGGCGACGATCCTGGTGTTTATTCCGCAGGCGGTGACGTTCCTGCGGTTCAGTTTTGCGGTCGATATCCTGACGCTGCTGCTCCTGACGCTGTTCAATCCGGATCCGCGTGAGGTGCTGTATCCTCTCTTTCTGCTGCCGCTGGTCAACGCGGCATTCCGCCTGAACTCGTCGGCAAGTCTGCTTACCGGACTGATCACTGCGTTTGTGTACGTCGGCGCTTACCTGGTCGCGCGGATCGGTCCGGGCAATGGCACGATCCCGACCGATCCGCTTGGGTATGTCGGGCTGGCATTGCGTGCGCTGGCGCTGGTGTTCATTCCCTGGATCACCGGCGGCCTGGCGGAGCGCTGGAGCGCCAGCAACCGGTTGAGTGTGGCGCTGGCGGAAGAAAAGGCGGCGCAGGCGTTGCGTGAGGCGAATGCCTATCGCGATCAGACGCGCGCGCTCTACGAGGCGGCGTACACGCTGGCAACAACCAACGATTATCAGAATGTGCTCGAAGTGGCGCTGACCGAAAGTCAGAAACTGGCGCCGTATACCTCCGGCATGGTGCTCCTCTCCACCGGACAACCCAATCAACTGTTTGTCGCTGCATCGCGCGGGCTGGACGCCGACGACCGGGAACGCACGGTGACCGTTGCGAACGGCGCGATCGGTCGGGCATTACGCGAGTCGAGTCCCGTGGCACTGGATCACATTCAAGATGATCCGGAAATGATGGCGTTCACATCGCTGCGCCGATGCCGCACTGCCTGCCTGCTGCCGTTGCGCTTCGGGTTGAATATCTATGGGGTCATGGTGTTTGCCAGCGACCAGGAGCGCGCCTTTGGCGACGAGGAGGTCGAGAAACTTGCGGCGCTGGCATCCTATGCGCTGGTGGCGCTGCAGAACGCGCAACTGATCTACGACTTGCAGCAGGAACGCTCGAAACTCCTCTCGAAAGAAGAAGAGGTGCGCCATCAATTGGCGCGCGACCTGCACGACGGACCGGCGCAGGCGCTGGCGGCGATCACGATGAACGTCGAGTTCATCAAGCGGTTGCTCGAGCGCGACCCGGCGCGCGTGCTGCCTGAACTCGACAAACTGGGGCAACTCGCCAAGCGCACAACCCACGAAGTGCGCACCATGCTCTTCGAATTGCGCCCGCTGGCGCTCGAAACGCAGGGGCTCGACGTGACGCTGCAACAGTACTTTGAGCGCTTCCGCGACAATCCGACCAAAATCATCCTCGAAGCCGATAAAATCGATGCGCACCTCGATACAAAAGTCGAAGGCACGCTGTTCAACATCATTCAGGAAGCGGTCAACAATGCGCTGAAACACGCCAAAGCGCACCACATCCGGGTGCGCCTGCGCCAGACGCCAACCACGCTCGAAACCATCATCGAAGACGACGGACGCGGTTTCGATGTCGAGAAGGTGCGCGCCAGCTACGATCAGCGCGGTTCATTCGGCTTGCTGAACATCGAGGAACGCGCCTCCCTCATGGGTGGCGTCGCCGAAGTGACGTCCACACCAGGCAAGGGCACCACGTGGAAGGTGATTGTGCCACTCCAATGACGTCTGCAAATCCTTACCTCTCCCCTGCGCGCGTCCGTGCCGCGCTCCGCGCTCTGGATCTGCGCCCTTCCCGAGGTATGGGGCAAAACTTCCTGACCGACGGCGCCGCACTGACGAAGATCGTCAACGCCGCTGAATTGACTGCCGACGATACGGTGATTGAAGTCGGACCCGGTTTGGGCGTGTTGACATGGGAACTGGCACAGCGCGCCCGCACGGTGATTGCCGTCGAACTCGACCGCCGCCTGGCAGAGCGGCTGCGCGCCGAGTTCCGCGCCTTCTCGAACCTGGCGATTATTCAAGGTGATGTGTTGCACCTGCCGCCAGAAATCATGCTGGCAGAACATGCCCCCGACGTGGCCGCCGGCGCCCAACCGTACAAGGTCGTCGCAAATCTCCCCTACGCCATTACATCGGCGGCATTACGCCATTTCCTCAGCGACCCGCTGCGCCCGACGCTGATGGTCGTGCTGGTGCAGCGCGAAGTCGCCGACCGGATCTGCGCGCGCCCTGGCGATCTGAGCGTTCTGGCGCATGCCGTGCAGATCTACGCCGAACCCGAGATCATCGCGCGCATTCCGGCGTCCTGTTTCTTCCCAACACCTGAAGTCGAGTCGACTATCCTGCGGCTGCGCATTCGCCCACAGCCGGCTGTTGCGCCCGAGCAACCGGAAGCGCTGCTGCGCTTGATCAAAGCCGGCTTCCTTCACCCGCGCAAACAGTTGGGAAATGCCCTGCCGGGCGGGATGGCTGCTATGGGAATGAAAACCGATAAACAGCGGATCCTGGAAGCGCTCGCCGCTGCTGGCATCGACCCTGCCCGCCGCGCCGAAACCGTAACCCTCGACGAATGGGGAGCGGTGTACCGGGCGTTGAATGTTCCCTAACCCCTAACCCCTAACCATTCCACAAACGCCCGCAAATCAGGAACTTCGATAAATGGCGCGGGACCATCCGGCGGTAGAGGTTCTCGTTTGCGGTTAACCCACACGACCGGCAACCCCAGGCGAGCGGCAGGCACAACATCGTGGAAGTGGCTCTGCGCAACATGGAGCCAGCGCAATCCGCCGATCCGCTCGCGGGCAGCGATGAAATGACCGGTGTCCGGCTTGTACGAGCCAACCTGCTGTGCTGTGACGATCAGATCGATTGGCGCAGTAAAATGCCGGATCGTCGCCGCCAGCAGGTCATCATCCACATTCGACAGGATGCCCAGACGGTACCCGGCGGCGTGCAGCCGTTCGAGCGCCGGATTCGTGTCGTCGAACGGGGTCCACTGCGGCAGCGTCGCCGCAAAAAACCGAGCGGTATCATCGTCCATGGGCCAGCCGAGCGTTGCGGCTGCACGCTGCGCCGTCTCTGCCAGCACCTGGCGATAGGGGCGGTACTCAGCCGCCTCGACCTGCGGCTCGATAGCGTGATAGGCAGTCAGCGCAGCGTCAAGGTCGATGTTCACGCCAGCGCGCTGCGCCGCAGCCGCGAATGCGCTGCGAATGCCGCCGTCCCAGTCGATCAGCGTGCCGTAGCAATCGAATGTGATCACATCATACTCACGGGTCATTGATATGCTCCTGAAGAGAAGTTACTTAACCCGATCCTGCCCCAGCACCACGACAATGTCAACCGTCGGGGCGACGCCCTCAGGCGGACCGCGACGGATCTCGGCGTCGAGCAGCGCCGCCAGGCGGCGGGCAGTGGCGGGTTTGCCGGTGACATCATACACGATGGTGCGGGGAACATCGCTGCGCGGTGCATCGGCGGCGGGCACGACGGTGAATCCTGCCGACTCCAGTTCGCCGCTGACACGCCGCGCCAGCCCGGTGACGCCGGCGCCGTTCAGCACCTGAATGCGCGCATCTTCGGTTTCGACGCCAGGTGTTGCCAGAAAGTCGCGCACCACCTCGCGCACCTCTGCCGGATCCCAGAGAATATCGGACCCGATTTCTCTGAAGTTGGGCGCGGTATCGGGCGCGATGCGGAACTGCCCGATCGTCGCCGGATCAAGCCCGGTTGCAATCCACGCCATCCCCAATAGCATATCGGGGCGCGATAGTGGCAGTGTGGCAGCAAACGCACCGTCGAGCGCCTGACCGAGCGCCGGCATTAGGAATGCTGCACCGATAGGTCCACGGGCGTGAAGTTCGTTGACAACAGCCCGCACGACCTGTTGCTGCCGCTCGGCGCGCCCGAAGTCGCTATCAGCGTGGCGAGTGCGGGCGTAGATCAGCGCGCGCGCCCCATCCATCCGCTGCGGACCAGGCTCGAACTCGACGCGCACCGTGCCGAAATCGGGGGTCGGGTAGGCATCATCGACAATCCGGCGCGGCACATCGATGGTGACGCCGCCAAGCGCATCGATGACGCGCGCAAAACCGTCGAAATTGATCTGCGCCGTGTAGTGAATCGGAAGATCGAGAAATTGCTCAACAGTCTCGGCGGCCAGCGCCATCCCCCCCTGCGCCGGCGTCGTCGCCTCGCCATAGAGTTTCGCGGCAGACGCATAGCCATGCCCATAGGCGACATTGATCTTGGTTGGACCGATGTCGCGCAGGTCAACACGCGTGTCGCGCGGGATGGAGAGCAGACTGACCCGCCGACCAAAGGTGTCGAGGCGAACGACGATGAGGGTGTCGCTGCGCACCCCTTCTTCCGGGTGATCGGGACGCTCATCGACGCCGATGAGCAGGACATTGATCGGCGTGCCAGGCGGATTGAGGGGCGGGAACGGTCGTGCATCGGCGATGATCAACGGCGCCACAGCGGCGGCGAATTGCCAGTAGAACAGCGCGATAAGCGCCGTCAGCAGCACACCGATCAGTATCAGCGCGCGTCGGATGCGCCGCCGCACGTTGCGTCGAACGGGAAGCGCAGCGTCTCGCGCACGCCGGATGACGATCGTCTCGCCAGTATACGCGCGCTGCCGCGCCTGCCGATCGGTTGTGTCACTGTCATATCTGTCGCGCATATGACAGAGTATAGCGCATGCAATCAACGATCAATCTGACAGATTGATGGCATCGTATGTCAGAGAGCGATCATCAAATTGTAAACTGTGTGTGGTATGCTGTGAAAGGTGAGAGGGGCGAGGCGTGAGGCGTGAGGGGCGAGGCAAGAGACGTGAGGCGTGAGGGGCGAGGCAAGAGGCGTGAGGGGCGAGGCAAGAGGCGTGAGGGGCGAGGCAAGAGGCGTGAGGGGCGAGGCAAGAGGCAAGAGACGTGAGGCGTGAGAGTTGAAGGTGAGAAAGTTCAAAGGCAGACGAACGGATAGCGGAACAATTTGTCAAACTCCATATTAGTTCTCGGTTCTCGGAGTCAATCGCATGACACTACTGACCGCACCAAAATCAGCATTCATCCCAGCAAAGGAATATCACGTGCCTATCGAGATACATCCACACGAACCGCCGCTGCAGGGCGTGCGTCCGCGCAAACGGCGAGCGCTGCGCGGACGCCAGACGATCGAGGTGGCGCAACTGCACGTCAACCGTGGATGGCTTGGTCTTGGCGCAGTAGCGACCGCTGCCGGGCTTGCGGGGGTCAGTCTGTTCGGCTGGCGCGTTGCAGCGGCAGGAGGAGCGTTCGGTGCGGCAGCGCTTGGTCATATGCTGCTCGGAGAACCGGCGCGCCCGATCCTGGAGCGCATCACTCTGCCCATCCCCGCGCTGCCGCCGGAACTCAACGGGTTGCGCATTGGTCATCTGACCGATAGCCACCTTGGTTTCCGCTACAGCGAGGCAAACCTGGCGTGGGGCGTTGCGCAGATGCAGCGTGAGCGCCCCGACCTGATCGTGCTCACCGGCGATATTGTCACACATCACTGGGCAATCCCCGATGTGCCGCGGTTGCTGCGCGGCTTGCATGCGCCGCTCGGCATCTATGCCGTGCCAGGCAACCACGACCACTGGGAAGGTCTGGCAGACCTGCGTGCCGCGTTGACGCTGGCAAACATTCCGCTGCTGCTGAACGAACACCGCCGGCTGTCATGGAACGGCAGCGATCTGTGGCTGATCGGCATCGACGATGTGTGGGACGGGCGGCCATCATTGCGGCAGGCGTTGCGTGGCGTGCCGACCCACGGGTTCAAACTGCTCCTCTCCCACGCGCCTGATGTCGCCGAAAGCGCAGCACACGCCGGCATCCACGTGCAACTGTCGGGTCACACGCACGGCGGCCATCTGCGTCTCCCGCTGCTCGGTCCTTTCACCCTGCCGCGCTACGGCAAACGCTACGTCATCGGCAAGTATCAGGTCGCTGGGTTGACCCTCTATGTGTCGCGCGGGATCGGCGGCGCGCCGCTGCGCCTTCTCTGCCCGCCGGAAGCGACGATCATCACCCTGCGACGACCGTAGATTGCATGGTATACTGCCTGGGAGGGAAACATCGGCATGCTCATACCCATGCGCGGTCATTCGTCGTACAATACTGCCGGGGCGCGTAGCGAGACGCCAGGGCGCTGCGGGCTGAAGCCCTCGCTGAGCACGTGCAAGCCCCGTTGGGGCTGCTGATGCCAAGGCGTTGTAGATTGTTACGCTGTGCGAACCGAGCGCTCGAACATCTCGTCTGACTGACCGCACGTTAGTATAAGTTGAGTAGGCGAAGGCAATGCCTTCGCCTACCCGGTCTCTTGTAGAGCGATCAACCCCAACCTGGACAATCAAGGACGTGGAGCGGCTGATGTTGGCTTCGACAGGCTCAGCCAACATCAGCCGCTAGACGGGCGCCACGGGCAATGATTGGGCAACATCGGGTTGTTCGCTCTATAATAAGACAGGGCGCCAACAGGCAGACTCACAGGAAGGACGGTAATGGCGCTTCACGAACAGTCGCATGCTCCATCAACCGCCGGGCGTCGAATCATGCTGCTGGTCGTCGGCGACGCGCTGGCGCTCATGATCTTCGCAGCCATCGGGCGCGCCAGTCACGGCGAGGAGGCCGGTTTGACAGCGCTGGCGCAGGTGGCGGAAACGGCGGCGCCGTTCATGATCGGGTGGTTTGCCGTGGCGCCGCTGTTCGGCGCCTATCGCGCCGATGTCGCCGGAGCGCCGCCGCGGATGCTGGCGCACACCGCGCTGACCTGGCTTATCGCCTGGCCCATTGGTCTCGGATTGCGCGCATTGATCCGCCAGACGACCATTCCGCTCTCGTTCGCACTCGTCACATTCATCACAGTATTGACGATCATGACCCTCTGGCGCGGCGCATTTGCGTTGATCGCCGCCAGGCGGGCGTAGATAACGGCGGGATACACTTGCCGAATGGCTCACAGTACGACCAGGGCTGGCCCGCGTAAGGGCGACTCGGAGCGCAGTAGCCGGCTCAGGCACGCAGAGGACCAGACGGGAGCGGCAAAAGTTCGAGGTTACAATGACAACCAATCTGTATCTGATCCGCCATGGCGAGGCGTATTCCAATGTTGAACCGATCATGGGAGGAATGCATGGCGATCGGGGGTTGACAGAACGGGGAATGGCGCAGGTTCACGCGCTGGCGCGTCGCCTGGCGCTCGGCGAGATTGCCGCCGATGTCCTGTACGCCAGCACATTGCCGCGCGCCCGTATGACCGCCGAACCTGTGGCGGAGGCGCTCAATCTGTCGATCCACTGGGACGATGAGCTTCAGGAATTGCGTCCTGGCGAAGCGGATGGGATGCACATCGACGAGGCGCGCGCCCGCTTTCCGCAGATGACGTTGTTCTTCAAAGAATATTTCACGCCTATCGCTCCCGGCGGCGAAAGCTGGGCCAGTTTTCAGTTTCGCGCCTCGGCAGCGCTCGAACGGTTGATCACCCGCCATCGCGGGCAGACGATTGTGGCCGTTTGTCACGGCGGCATCATCGAAGTGTCGTTCCTCTTTATGCTCGGGCTTGGACCTCACGCACGCGGGAGGAATGCGTTCCACGTGCAGAATACCGCCATTACCCACTGGCGCCAGACGACCAGCCGCGATGGACGGCTGGAGTGGCAGTTGATCACGCATAACGACTGCTGGCACCTTCGTGAACTGGAGTTCGAGCGTGACCGCGTCTGATCCGCCCCCGCCGGTCGATGTCATCACCGATGCCGATCTCTTTCCACAGTTGATGTCGGCGCTGCACGACATTCACGGCGAGATTGCAGCGGTTCAGCGTCCTGCCGGGCACCTGTTCTACAGCCTGGAGGATCCAGGCGCGGAGATGTACCTGCTCTACCGGGGGCGAGTTCGGTTGTACACCATTTCGCCCGAAGGACGCGCCCTCACCGTCCTGTTGCTTGACGCACCGGCGGTCTTTGGCGAGGTGACGCTGGCGGAGGGATCACACCACGATAGTTACGCGATCAGCGTCACGCCCTGCATGGTTGGCATTGTGCACCGTGAGACGCTGCGCCGCGCACTGCGCACCCAACCATCGCTTGCCCTGCGGTTTATGACCGTTATGAGCCGGCGGCTGCGCGCTATTGAGCGTAAACTGGCGGATATCGCCTTCAAGAGCGTGCCGCAACGTCTGGCGGCGGCGCTGCTTGGACTGTGGGCGGAACGACAGGATATGCCGCCAACTGTGCGATCGACCCATCAGCAACTCGCCGAATTGATCGGATCGCACCGCGAAACGGTCACCAAAGCAATTGGCGATTTTCGCGCCGCCGGGCTGATCCGGGTCGATGACGAAGCCATTCATCTGATCGATCTGGTGCGGCTGAGAAATCTGGCATATTCGTGACCTCTAGCGCGGTTCTCACCGGGCGATCAAGATAGTGCAATACGGGTTGACCGTCCTGCGCCAGGCGTTGGCTTCGACAAGCTCAGCCAACGCCTGGCGCCAATGATGCTGTAACTTGCGGTTCCTCTCATGTATCGTGTACAATCTCGCCGTGGCTGAATACCGGAGGTCATTGAGCTACGAACCATGTCGATTGCCGAACTTCCGCCACAGGTCACTGCACCGCCTGGCGACAGCGTATCTGCTGCGACGACGCGCCCACGCGCAGCGACCGTCTCGCTCGAACAGGCCGCCTATCTCGTCATTCTTCTGCTGGCGGTGATCTCGCGCCTGTGGGGGCTTGGCGATCGTGCGCTTCACCACGATGAGACGCTGCACGCCTACTTTTCGTGGCTGGTCTTCCGCGGCGAAGGGTACGTTCACGACCCGCTGCTACACGGACCATTCCTCTATTTCTTTGGCGCGCTGATCTATTTCTTCTTTAGCGTCAGCGACACCACTGCACGCCTGGGTCCGGCATTGTTTGGCATCGCACTGGTGATGCTGCCCTACCTGTTGCGCCGCGAATTGGGGCGCAGCGCGGCGCTGCTGGCTTCGAGCTACATCCTCATCTCTCCGGCGTTCATGTATATTGCGCGCTTCATCCGCCACGATCCCTACACCATCCTGTTCGAGTTGCTGGCGCTGATCGGGGCTCTGCGCTATGCAACCACCCGCCGCCCATTGTGGCTGTATGTGGTCGCCCTGGCGCTGGCGTTCATGTTCGTGACGATGGAGACGTTCTTTCTGTATATGGCGATCTTCGCGCCGCTGGTTGCGCTGGTGTTTTTCTGGAAGGTGTGGAAACCAGGCATGGCGATCCTGGCGGCACTGGGCATCGCAGTCGTGGCGCTGGTCTTCTGGCTGCCAGGGCGCCCGGAACGCCCCTTCCCGACCAGCGATACGGTCAATCGCATCGCCGGGCCGTATATCTGCCCGAGCGAACTGCAACCCTTTCCGCCACCCAACCCGATGCGCGTCGCGCGTCCCGGACCGATCTTCGGCTGGCCCCCGCTGGCGACGTTCGATAACAACTATGCGTTGTGCGTTCGCCACCAACCGGACGATAATTTCGGGTTGTATTTCATCAAACTTGGCGAGTTTGTCAGCCATCCGGCGATCCTGACCGGGCTTGCGCTGGTTCCGGCGACGCTGGCGGCGCTGTGGTGGGTCGTCTGGCGGCGACGTGATGCGACCGGTGCGACGATTTGGGAACGCGCATGCGCCAGCGGCGATGCGGCAGTAGCGACGTTCGCAAGTCTGGGGCAGGGACGCCGCCTGCTGATTGCCGGCGGGTTGTTCTTTCTTGTCTATACCCTGTTTTTCACCGCCTTCCTCACCAATACCGCCGGGGTGATCACCGGCACGACCGGCTCGCTCCTCTACTGGCTGGCGCAGCATGAAGTCGAGCGCGGCGGGCAGCCACGCCACTACTACGCTGTGCTGCTGGCGATCTACGAGCCGTTGCTCATTCTCTGGGGATTGATTGGTCTGGCGATGGCAGGGGTGCTGGGATGGCAACGGCTGATGCGCAGAAATCGCGATGCCGTCTCTCCTGCAAATGGGCGCGAATCTGGCACGGACGCAGAAACAACGTCGCGTAACGCTGATCCGTCTTCCTGGCTGCCGTTTGTGCTGGCGTGGTGGAGCATTGCGACATTCATGCTCTACTCGTGGGCGGGCGAAAAGATGCCGTGGTTGACGGTGCACCTTGCGCTGCCGCTGACGCTGCTGGGCGCGTGGGCGGCGGGGCGCACCCTGGCGTGGTGGCGACGCAGCATCAACGATGAGCAATCGCTCGATGGCTTTTCCCTGAGCCAGATTGTGCGCCCCTTCCCGGTCTTTCTGGCGCTGCTGACGATTATCAGCGTCTACTGCCTGCTCCTGATTACGGTAGCCATTCATGTCAACACGCAACTGGCAGGACTGACGCCGTGGATTACGCCGCTCTGGATCGTGCTGACGGCGCTGCTTACGGCAGGCGCATGGATGCTGCGCGGCCGGCGCTGGGCCATCGGCGCGCTGGCTACTGGCGTGACGCTGATCGTTGCGGTGTATACGCTGCGTAGCGCCTATCAACTCAGTTTCCGCTACGGCGACATCCCGCGTGAGATGATGATCTACACCCAGACATCGCCGGATGTGAAGCGGGTGATCGACCGGCTCGACGAAGCGCTCCGCCGCCGCAGCAATGCAACGACAGCAACAGTCTGGTACGACAACGAAACGGTGTGGGACTGGTACCATATCCGCTTCGCGCGCGCCGAAGAGCAGCCGCCGCTATTGCAGCGCGCACCGGGAGATGATGTCATTGCTGTGCTCATGTTGAGCGAGAACTACGCGAATGAGCAGAACCGCCGGTTTCTGGAAGGGTTCCAGGTGCAGCGCTACCCCTTGCGCTGGTGGTTCCCGGAAGAGGAAACCTACCGCTTGCCGCGCGACTGGATGACAGCGCCGGTCGATGAACGCTCTTCGCTCCTGATGCGCATGCTGCGTCAACCATTCAACGCGCGCACCTCACAGCAATTCTGGCAGTATATCCTGTATCGCATTCCGCCGCACCCGCTCGGCTCGACCGATTTTGTCGTCGCGGTGCGCCCCGAGGCGGCGCCGGAGATGGGGCTGGGGTTCGGCGGCGAGCGGTAGCGTAAGCACGATTGGGATGGAACGATGGCGATTCTTTCACGTGATCCTCGCAGCGTCGCAGCCGCTCCCGCCGGGCTGGATCGCCCTTTGAACCTGGCGTGGCTGTCGCGCGATGTGTTGCTGTTTACCTTGCTGGTGATCGCCAGTGTCATCGCACATCTGTACGGACTAGGGCGCATGGCGCTTCACCACGACGAGTCGATCCACGCCTGGATGAGCTGGAAGTTCTACACCGGTGCAGGCGGCTTCGTATGCTGGGGTGGGCGCATCTCGGCGACCTACTGCTACGATCCGGTGTACCATGGACCATCGCTCTACGTGCTGACCCTCTTCTCTTATTTTCTGTTCGGCGACGGCGACATGCAGGCGCGTCTGCCGCAGGCGCTCGCCGGGATTGCGCTCGTCGCCTCCGCCTGGATGCTGCGCCCCTACCTGGGAACGCGCGGCGCGTTGCTGGCGGGCGTGCTGCTGGCATTCACGCCGACGCTGCTCTATTACACCCGGTTTGCCCGCCACGACGGGTTGATGGTGCTGTGGACGCTCTGGATCGTTATCGGGTTTTTCCGCTACCTCGATACAGCACAGCCGCGCTACCTGTATCTGCTGGCGGTCGGCATCGCGCTGGCGCTGGCAACCCACGAACTCTACTACATCCTGGGGTTCATCTTCGGTTGGTTCCTGATCATCCGGGTGCTGTACGAACTGCTGCCGCGCCGGACGATGACCATTGCCCTGGGAAGCATTGCCGGCGTCGCGGCGCTGGTCGAGTTGAGCATCATCACCGGGTTGTGGTACGGTCGCCTGACGCCGACACTGCGCGCCGACGGCATTTCGTTGCTCTTCTTTACGGTCGCCAGCGGCGGGTTGATTATGTCGCGGGTGTGGGACCCGACGCCGTTGTTTGTGCCGCGCTTCGTCGCGCTCTGGCAGGAGCAGCGCACGGCGCTGTGGGTGGCGCTCGGCGTTCTTGCGTCGATCTTCGTGGTGCTCTACAGCGCGTTCTTTGCCGATATGCAGAGCGTGTTCGCCGGATTGTACGCCGGTCTGGCGTACTGGCTCGGATCGCAGCAGGAATATGCGCGCGGCGATCAACCATGGTACTACTACCTGATGCTGATGTCGCTCTACGAGCCGCTGGCGTTTTTTGGCAGCCTGGCGGCGACCATCTATCTCTTCACCCGCGGCGTGCGGCTGCACCGTAAAGAGCAGAACGCTTCGGACCAGACAGAGCAGTCGTCGAGCGACGGTAGCGAAACCATTGAGTATGCGCCGGGCAATGCAGAAACGCACATGTCATTCGTCGGGCGCCGGGCGACGGCGCTCTTTCCGCTGTTTCTCGCATTCTGGTTCCTCTGCTCGTTCGTGGCATTCTCGTGGGCAGGCGAGAAGATGCCCTGGCTCAACTCACACATTGCGCTGCCCGCCAACCTGCTGCTGGCATGGGCGCTGGCACGGCTGGGTGCGATCCTGAACCCATCAACGCTCGACCGCCGCGCATGGCTTGCGCCGCCGGCGCTGACATTGCTGCTCATTGCGATCGCCGTTGCCTTCTGGCGCTTCGGCCAACCTGCGGTCGGGCAACAGGCACAGACGAACCTGCTCCAGGGAGCGCTGCTGCTCATGCTGGCAGGCGCACTGATCTACCTGATGGTTCGTGTCACTCAATGGGCCGGGGTGCGCGCAACGCTGGCTCTCTGCGCACTGACGGTTGCCGCACTGGCAGGCGCGTATACGCTACGCTCCGCCTGGCTGGTCGTCTATGACCACCCGGATACGCCGGTCGAGCCGCTGGTCTACACCCAGAGCACACCCGACACGCCGCTGATCGTCGCGCAGATCGGCGACCTGGCGATCAACCAGACGCGCAATGCGCGCGGCGTAAACGACCCGACCGGCGGTCTCTCGATGCCGATTATCATGGATACAGGCGACCCGGCGCAGGACGGCGAGGGCAGCCTGGCATGGCCCTATACCTGGTATTTGCGCGACTTCAAGCGCCTGGAGCTGCGCAATTCCGATACATTTCGTTCCGCAACCGCCGACACTTTTCTTGTCGATCCGCCGCAGGGGGCGGGGGAACGTATTCTGGCGCCGGTGGTGCTGGTGTCGCGCGTGAGCCTGAACAGCACGGCACAGCAGGCGCTCGAAACCAATTATGTGCGCTTGTACGACACGAAACTGAACTGGTGGTTCCCCGAAGGCAACAAATGTGACCCGCAAAGCGCTGGCTACAAACGATTCTACTTCGCCTATCCGGGCAGCGCAGGCGATATTGCGAAAGCCTGCCCTGGATTGCAGCCGGCGGATGCGCCGCCAGTCTGGGCGCCGATCTTCTGGATATTCGACAGTTCCCATTGGGCAAACACAGGTCGGTATCTGCTGTACCGCGAACTGCCGCCGCCGCTGCGTCTCGACGGGCGCGAGATGTCGGTGTGGGTGCGGCGCGATCTGGCGCGCGTCGGCGATGCGCCTGCCGTCGCTGCAACCGGCAGCGTCATCAAACTCGTGGCAACCGACATCTTCGGCGAATTCGGCAGTGAACCCGGGCAACTCGTCCAGCCGCGCGGCGTCGCCGTCGATCCGCAGGGGAACGTCATCGTGTCCGATAGCGCCAATCACCGCCTGATCGTCTTCGACCGCTCCGGGACGCCGATCCGCACTATTGGCGGGTTCGGCAGCGGTGATGGGCAGTTCTACGAACCGCGCGGCGTCGCCGTCGATGCTGTCGGGAATATTTACGTCGCCGACACCTGGAATGCACGGATTGTCAAACTCGACCCGCAGGGCGCATTCCTCGCCAGTTGGGGCGTCGGGAGCGAAGATTTCGGCGATGGACGGCGCGCCTCGCCAACTGGCGGCACGCAGGAACAGAACCTTGCCCGACCGCTCGACTTCTTCGGTCCGCGCGGCGTCGCCGTCG
Source organism: uncultured Roseiflexus sp. (assembly GCA_937935075.1). Taxonomy (GTDB): domain Bacteria; phylum Chloroflexota; class Chloroflexia; order Chloroflexales; family Roseiflexaceae; genus Roseiflexus. The sequence goes on from CALGYB010000095.1 coordinate 17,228, forward strand.
ATGCTGAAGGAAACGTCTACGTCGCCGACACCGGCAACAAGCGTATTGTGGTGACCGACAGCGACGGCAACTACAAGTATCAGTGGGGGTACGACGGCAGCGCCGCCGGGCAGTTCAACGAACCGACTGGCGTGGCCGTCGATGAAAACGGCACGGTCTTCGTCGCCGATACCTGGAATAGCCGCGTGCAGGCATTTGCGCGCGGCGAGGATGGACAGGTCGATCCGCAGCCCTATACCACCTGGCGTATTCCCGGCTGGCAGCCGCAAACCTATGAGGACCCCTACATCGCTGCACAGGGAGGTCGAGTGGTCGTCAGCGTTCCTTTGCGCAATCTGCTGATGCTGACCGACGACAACGGCGTTGGATTGCTGTCGTGGGGCGGAGCCGGCAGCGACGGCGCATCGGTCAACCTGCCGTGTGGGATGGCATTCGCTCCAGATGGTTCGGTGGTCGTCGTTGATCGGGGGAATGCGCGGGTGCTGCGGTTCAGCCTGCCGAACGTGGCGCCGCCGACAACAACCGACGGCGCTCTGCTGCGGTAGCGCGACATGAAGATGGGAAAAGCGGTTGCGGTTTGCAGGTTGCAGGTGGGAAGTGAAGCAAGGCGAGAGGCGAGAGGGGTGAGGCGAGAGGGGTGAGGCGTGAGGCGAGAGGGGTGAGGCGAGCGGCACGAGGCGAGCGGCACGAGGCACGAGGCACGAGGCGAGCGGCACGAGGCACGAGGCATGAGGCGAGCGGCACGAGGCGAGCGGCACGAGGCACGAGGCGAGCGGCACGAGGCACGAGGCGAGCGGCACGAGGCACGAGGCACGAGGCATGAGGCACGAGGCGAGCGGCACGAGGCATGAGGCGCGAGGCATGAGGCGCGAGGCGAGACCTCTCACTCCTCACTCCTCACTCCTCATTCCTCACGCCTCACCCCTCACGCCTCACCCCTCTCGCCTCACCCCTCACCCCTCTCGCCTCACCCCTCTCGCCTCACCCCTCTCGCCTCACCCCTCTCGCCTCACCCCTACACCAGCACCGCCACCTCATCATACCCGGCGTCGTTGATCGCCCGGATCAGATCATCGGCAGTCACCTGCTGGTCGTGATCGACACGCACACTCTTGTCACTCAGATTGACGACGACCTGGCGCACGCCAGGCAATGCGTTGACGGCTCTGGTAATGGCGTTGACGCAGTGCTGGCATGATATGCCCGGCACTCGAAATTGATCGGTGATCATGATGTCTCTCCATCCCTCGTCGGTGCGCTCGTGGGAAACGACGGAACGCGCAATGTGTAAAAGAGTATACGTCCCCCGATCGTGGGTGTCAATTGAGCTGAGAGCCAAGAACTGTGAACTGAGAACCGAGAACTGAGAACGAACTCCTCACTTCTCTCCCTTCACTCCTCGGCGCACCGCCCGCAATCCCTGGAGCGGCGGGAAAAATGACACTGGAAGCGCTGTTGCTCTACCGTGGTATAATATACCTCCATTCTCAAAGCGGTGTTTGCATAACGTCAACCATCTGTTTCAGGGCATCCTTACCCGTGACCTGCTGACGGCATACGGAGTTCTCATATGCGCATAACGGTTACTACTGGCGATCCTCTGACCACCGCCACCGAACTGCTGGTTCTTGCTTTGTGGGAAGAGGAACCGCTTGCATCGCCTCTGACCGATCTGATCGAACCGGGCGACTGGTCGGGCAAAGCCAAACAGACATTGTTGATCTACCCGCGTGGCGCGCTTCCTGCACGGCGGGCGCTGCTCATTGGTTTGGGCAAACGTTCATCGCCCGACCTCGACCAGGTGCGTGAAGTGGCGGCGCTGGCAACACAGCGCGCGCGAGAACTGAAGGTCGAGCGATTCGCGTTTGCACTACCGGTCGTGCCCGATCAGACCCCCGAGACGGTTGCTGCTGCCATTGCTGAAGGCAGTCTGCTTGGGGGGTACCGCTTCCTGGAGTACAAGAGCGACCTCAAGCCAGAAGATCGCCGCGAGGTCGATGAATTGACCCTGGTGGCGCCGGTTGATGCAGCGGAGGAAGCCGCACGCGGCGTTGCGCGCGGTGGAGCGGTTGCGCGCGGCGTCAATCTGGCGCGTGACCTGGCAAACCTTCCTCCTAACGATCTGACGCCGGCGCGCCTGGCGGAACGCGCGCGTGAACTCGCTGCAGCATTCGATCTGCCTATCACGGTGTTGGGTCCGGCGGAGATGCGCGAGCAAGGGTTCGGCGGCATTCTTGCCGTCGGGCAGGGGTCGGTGAACGAGCCGCGCTTCATTGCTATCGACTATGGCGTGCAGTATGCCGGGGCGCCTACCATCTGCCTGGTAGGAAAAGGAATGACGTTCGACTCAGGCGGAATTTCGATCAAGCCCGCCGAGAATATGGACGCAATGAAAATGGATATGAGCGGCGCAGCCGCAGTGCTCGGCGCACTGCACGCCATTGCCGAAATGCAACTGCCGCTGCACGTGGTGGCGTTGATCGGCGCAGCCGAAAATATGCCAGGCGGGTCGGCATATCGCCCCGGCGACATCCTGAAGACCCTCAGCGGCAAAACCATCGAGGTGCTGAATACCGACGCCGAGGGACGGATTGTGCTGGCAGACGCCCTCGCCTATGCGCAACGCTACAATCCGTCGGCGATCATCGATCTTGCGACGCTGACCGGCGCGATCGGCGTGGCGCTCGGACCACACGCCATCGGCTTGTTTGCGAATGACGACGCACTGGCGCAGCGGTTGCTGCGCGCCGGCGAGGCGGCGGGCGAGCGCGCCTGGCAATTACCGCTGTGGCAGCCGTACCGCGAGATGGTCAAAAGCGAGATCGCCGATGTGCGCAATACTGCCGGGCGGCAGGGCGGCGCGATCACGGCTGCCGCGTTTCTCAATGCCTTCGTCGGCGACTATCCCTGGGTACATCTCGACATTGCCGGAACGGCATGGACCGACGCGAAACCCAAGGCGTATCAGCCGAAAGGCGCAACCGGCGTCGGTGTACGCCTGCTCCTCCAGGCGCTGCGCGACTGGACCCAGGGGTGACCGTCATTCAGGACGACAGGAGTTGAGGGGATATGAATCCTGCACCACGGTATGATCGGATCGTGTCGCTGGTGCTGCTGGCGCTGCTGGGGCTGGCAGTCGTCTTTCTGATCGACATCAACCCGAATATTCTGCGCGCGCGTTTCGGCGGCGACTTCCCCGCCATTACCGTCTCGTGGCTGTTGATCGCCTCGCTGGTGGTGATTGCCGGCACCGGGGCGGATATCTTCATTCGCGCACATCCACAGATGCAGACACGATCCCTGCCAACGATAAACCTCGGTATTGCGCAGATTGAACTGGCGCCCTCATTCTGGATTCTGCCGGCATTTGCGATCATTGCGTCCTTTGCCTTCTTCCGCCTCTTCAGTGCGAGTCTCGAGACACTGGCGTTCGTGCTGGCGCTGATCGCAGCCGGCGGGTTTCTGTTCGGCGCACTGGTGGCGCAACACTATTCGATCGACCGCCGACCCAGTGTGCGCCAGGGCGCGCGTCTGGCGCTACAAGCGATGACGCTGCTACTGGCATTCGGAGTGTTCAGCGCCATTTACTACACGCGCATGCGCACTCTTTACTCCGCCACGCTGATCGGCGTCAGCGCCGCGCTTCTCGCGTATGCGTTGCTCTCACAGACCTCCGCGCGCAACCTGTTCACGCTGTCGCTGCTCGTCGGTCTGACACTGGCAGAAGCGACATGGGCGCTCAATTATTGGGCAGCGTCGTTTCTGATCGGCGGCGCCTTGCTGCTGGCATTGTTCTATAGTATTACCAGCCTGCTCCAGGGGCATCTCGAAGGAACGCTGACTCGCCGCGTGATGTGGGAGTATGGCGCGCTTGGCGGTGTCATGCTGCTGGTAAGCGTGTATGTAACCCTGCGCTGAATGGAGCCTTCTTTTCAGATAAGCGCATGGCGAGTCGCTGCAACGATCGTTGCGATCCTGTCTGAAGTAATCTTCCCACTGGCAGCAGCATGGTTCGTCAGTCGCAGACTGCACATTTCCTGGCGCTATTTCGTTTACCAAGTAGACTGGAGTGCATGCGCCGACATGAACAAGTCGCAGACTGCACATTTCCTGGCGCTATTTCGTTTACGGCGCCCTCATTTTTCTCATCTTCCAGTTGATCACCCGCATCCCGATTGTGCTGGCGATCCAGGGGGTGCTGGCGACACAGTTGCAGGCGTCGCGTCCGCTGCTCTTCGGCTGGCTGGCGGCGCTGGCGCTGACCGCCGGGCTTGCGGAGGAGATTGGTCGGTATGTTGGGTATCGCTGGCTGTTTCACGAAGAAAAAACCTGGTCGCGCGCCGTGATGTATGGTCTGGGGCATGGCGGTCTGGAGTCGATGGTGCTGGTCGCTGGTCTGACCCTTCTGGGGTTGATCAATCTTGTGGCGTTGAGCGCAGTCGATCTGGCGGCGCTGACGGACAGGCAACGTGAATTGGCTCACCAGCAGTTAGCCGCAGTCGCTGCACAACCCGACTGGCTGCCGCTGGTTGGGGCGTGGGAACGCCTCTGGACGCTGCCGGTGCACGTGGCGCTGTCAGTGATGGTGGTGCAGGTCTTTCGACGTGGACAGATCTGGTGGCTCTGGCTGGCTCTTGCGACTCATACGCTGGTCAACCTGCTGGTTGCAGGGGTCGCGCCTGCGTTTGGGTTGCAGGGTGCGACAGACATCCTGATACCCGAGATGATCGTCACGCTGGCAGGCATGGCAGGTCTGTGGGTCATCTGGATCACTCGTCACTGACGTGCGTCACGCCGCCGAGGTATGATGCGCAATACCAGTATCATTTGGCGCAATCAGACGTTTTTGCTCGATCAGCGCAATAAACAGCGCCGTCAGATCCGGATCCCACTGAACTCCGCTTCGTGCGCGCAACCGCTGAACGGCGCGCTCTGGCGACAGCGCCCGCCGGTATGGGCGATCCGTGGTCATGGCATCGTAGGCGTCGACGATAGCAATGATCCGCGCGCCAATCGGAATCTCCTCACCCCGCAGTCCACACGGATAGCCGCTGCCGTCCCAATGCTCGTGGTGACCGAGCACAATCGGCGACACCTCGCGCGCAAAGCGCATGGGAGCGATGATCCGCGCGCCGCACTCAGGATGCTGCTTGATCTGCGCATACTCTTCAGGAGTCAACGGCGCCGGCTTCCGCAGAATACTGTCTGCCACGCCGATCTTGCCAATGTCGTGCAACAACCCGCCCTGCCACACGGCGCGCCTCAGGTCGCGCCCCATGCCGGCGGCAGTCGCAAGTTGCTCGCCATAGTACGCCAGACGCCAGAGATGCCCCTCGGTATACATGTCTTTCGCCTCAACCGCCAGCGCCAATGCAACAATGACGCTTTCGGTGCGCTCGAGTTGATCGGTCAGGCGTTTGGTGCGCAGTTGCGACTGAATTCGGACGCGGAGCAGACGCTCATCGAACGGCTTGGTCAGAAAGTCATCGGCGCCCGCCTCGATGCCGCGCCGACGGTGCTCCGGGGCATCGAGCACGGTCAGCATGGTGATCGGTATCAGCGCAGTGCGTGGCTCCTCCTTCAGCCGACGGCACACCTCGAATCCGTCATAGTCCGGCATCGTGACGTCGAGCAGCACCAGGTCTGGCAGTTCTTTCAGCGCCAGGGTCAGCGCCTCACGCCCATTGCACGCTGCCAGCGCGACATACCCTTCCGCTTCGACAAAGCGGACAATCGCTTCACGCATGACGGGGTTGTCATCTGCTACCAGGATTTTTGCCGCCAACGTTCGCTCCTTCTCTGCTACAGGGCATTGAGCAGGATTGTACCGACGGATGTGTCCGTCCCAACTTATGGAATAACACCTGGATTACCAGGTGTTATAGTACAATAAGAATTCCCTGGATCTTTCAGGCGATGCGCACATGAGGCATTACAATGGCATCTCATGCGGACGCACCGGAGCGTGCGGCGCCCCTGACGCCCATTCCGATCCGTAGAGAGCGATCAACCAGAAGTTGCACAATGTTGCCCATGTTGACCGTCTCGCGGCTGGCGTTGGCTTCGACAGGCTCAGCCAACGCCAACCGCTCCATGTTCGTGATTGTCCAGGTTCAGGTTGATCGCTCTATGAGAAATAATCGCTGCCAACCGCCCAAAAGATACCCTGGAAGAAAGGAATCATGCCATCTATGCCACACGACTTCGATCAGGTCTTTGATCGCCGCCGCACCGGAAGCATTAAGTGGAGGTTCTATGGTGATGATGTGCTCCCTATGTGGGTGGCGGACATGGACTTCCCTGCGCCGCCGCCGATCCGTGCTGCGCTGCACGCCCGCGTCGATATGGACGATTTTGGCTACGAATTGCCATCACCCGCGCTCGGTGAATGTATCTGCGAGCGGATGCACCGTCTCTACCGATGGGAAGTCACGCCGGATCAGATCGTCTACATCCCCAGCCTGGTCACCGGTCTCAACGCCGTCTGCCGCGCCGCCGGCGAACCCGGCGACGGCGTGTTGGTGCAGACGCCGGTCTATCCGCCGTTCCTCACCGCTCCGACCAATCAGGGGCGCGTGGTGCAAATGGCGGAATTGGCGCCGATCCCAAATGGACGAACCTTCGCGTATCGGGTGGATTACGAGCGCATGGAAGCGGCTGTGAATGACCGCACGCGCCTCTTTATTCTGTGTAATCCGCACAATCCAACCGGCGAAGCATATAGTCGCGAAGAATTGATGCGGATGGCGACCTTTTGCGAGCAGCACGATCTGATCATCTGCTCCGATGAGATCCATTGCGATCTGTTGCTCGGCGATACGCGCCACACGCCGATTGCCACACTCGCGCCTGAGATCGCCAGCCGCACCATCACTCTGATGGCGCCCAGCAAAACCTTCAACATCCCGGGCCTCAAAGCCAGTTTTGCCATTGTGACCAACCCGAACCTGCGAAAGCGCCTGATGACCGCAATGGACGGCATCGTGCCCTGGCTCAACTCTTTTGCGCTGGCGGCAATGGAGACGGCGTACCGCGATTGCAGCGACTGGCTGAACGATCTGCTCGCTTATCTCACAGAAAATCGTAATGTTGTTACGCAGTTTGTCGCCGAACAGATGCCGCAGATCAAAACGACTGTACCGCAGGCGACCTATCTGGCATGGTTCGATTGCCGTGAGGCGGGCATCAAAGGCAACCCATACGAGTTTTTCCTCCGCGAAGCAAAAGTGGCGCTGAACGACGGAACGCCGTTCGGCGCCGGCGGCGCAGGGTTCGTCCGCCTCAACTTCGGTTGCCCACGAACGCTGCTGCTGGAAGGGCTGGAACGGATGAAGTTCGCTCTGGATCGGATTCCGCCTGATAGCCTCTCACAAGGGTAACTCTTTTTCCGGCAACACACCTTGCCGGTCATTAGAACGCCGGTACAGACGAGGCAGCGCCCCACCCATCCGCCTCATTAAGCAGGGGCGGGGCTGAGACTCGCCTCTGTCTGATCTTGCGCGGGCATGAATTCGGTATAGCCTGCGCAGGCGGGCTTTGCAACCGTAGCCCGCGGCTTCAGCCGCCGGACAGACCGAGGTTGCTCATACCAGCTGCGGTCCACGACACGCCTGCCGATGCTCGTTGACCGTTGCGCCTTGCCCAACGAACGCACGAACATGTCGTCTGACTGACCGCAAGTTGGTATTGAGTCCACTGCACACCGGCTTCACTACCAAGGGCACGAAGCGCACGAAGGGGAATAAAAACGAAGTGCATGTCCTTCGTGTCCCTTGGCGACCTTCGTGGTTGCTGCACAGAGGCTTCACCACCAAGGGCACGAAGCGCACGCAGGGGAAGAAAAACGAAGTGCATGTCCTTCGTGTCCCTTGGTGACCTTCGTGGTTGCTGCACAGAGGCTTCGCCACCAAGGGCACGAAGCGCACGAAGGGGCAGAACCATGAAGCGCATGTCCTTCGTGTCCCTTGGCGACCTTCGTGGTTGCTTGTTGCGGTGAAGTCATGGAAGGCTTCACCACCAAGGGCACGAAGCGCGCGAAGGTGAATAAAAACGAAGCGCATTTCCTTCGTGTCCCTTGGCGACCTTCGTGGTTACCTTCGTGGTTACCGCTTTTTGCAGCAATGACCTACATTAGTATCAGCTTCGTGCCCGCAGCGGCGCCGGGCGCATCATGCCTGCATTCACAACCACCATCCTTGACAAAACCCGTGCAAAGAGTGTATTGTTATACAGGCGCATAACGCGGTACACTTCGGTCATACGCCCCCGGTCTCGCCCGGCTCCCCGAACGAGAAGCAAGAGGTCGGCTTCCCTGCTGTTTCGCCCAAAAGGCGAGGCAGATACTGCGTGCGTTATGCAGATGAGACTTGTCAACCCTCTGTCGCTGAAGCCCGGTCGAGCCTGTGTGAATGCGGGCGATGTATGCGCTGAGGGTAAGGAAGGAGAACATGCTCATGGTTTACGCAACTCGTCGTTTCGAGTTTTCCGCAGCGCATCGCTACTGGCGAGCCGACTGGAGCGCTGAGGAGAACGAGCGCGTTTTTGGACCGTGCGCCAATCCATATGGGCATGGGCACAATTATACACTCGATGTCACGATTACCGGCGATCTCGACCCACGCACCGGCATGGTCATGAATATGACCGAACTCAAAGCGCTGGTGTCGGAAGTGCTGGAAGAGTTCGATCACAAGCACCTGAATGAGGATACGCCCTACTTTCGCGATCAACTGCCGACGACCGAAAACATTGTGCGGGTGCTGTGGCGATTGATAGCGGCGCGTTTGCCGGACACAGCGCGCCTGGTGCGGTTGCGCCTGTATGAAACCGGCGATCTATGGGCGGAGTACGACGGAGCGGATGACACGACCTTTGCGCGCATGTACGCGTTCTCTGCTGCACATCGGCTGCACTCGCCGATGCTTTCCGATGAAGAGAACCTGGCAATCTACGGCAAGTGCAACAATCCGAACGGGCACGGTCATACGTATACCCTTGAGGTGAGCGTCGATGGGCCTGTTGACCCTGATACCGGCATGGTCATCGACCTGACAGCGATGGACCGCATCGTGCGCAGCGTACTCGACCGTCTCGACTACCGGCATCTCGACCGTGAAATTGCTGCGTTTGCCACACAACCCTCCACTGCCGAGAACATTGTGATCTATCTGTGGCAGGAACTCGCGCCGCGCTTCGAGGGGCGGCTGCGCCATCTGAAGTTGTGGGAAACGCGCAAAAACGTGTTTGAATATGCCGGACCGGGCGCATCGCTGCCGAACACGAGGTAAAGCCTCAGAATCTGAGGTTGCCGTTCACGAGACTGCCCAAACGCCCATATGCCACCATCACCGCGAAGCAACAAGGGATAAGGGCGGGCTTGAGATCTGCTCTAGCGTCGCCTTATAAGGAAGATCAATCTAAACCCGGACAAACACGCTTGCGCTTGTGGAGCGGTTAGCATTGGCTTCGACAAGCTCAGCCAACGCCGATCACGAGATTGTCTGGTATCCGGTTGATCTTCCTACTTAGACCGCCTTGAAGTACCGGGCAACCGGATTTGTAGTATCGAGGACCAACACCGATGACATACCATAATGGCCACCATGACCGTGCACTTGCAGATATCGACGAGCATGAGTACGAACCGCTCATCGTTCAGGGGCGCGGCAAACTCGAAGGCGTGAGTTATCACTCCGACCCGGCGATTGAAGACGCCGTGCGCGTCATCCTGAAACAGATCGGTGAACAACCCGAGCGCGAAGGGTTGCTGAAGACCCCGTCGCGCGTCGCCAAAATGTACGCGGAACTGACCGCCGGGTACCACATCGATCCCGATGCGCTGATCAACGAGGCAGTCTTCAGCGTCGGCTATGACGAAATGGTGCTGGTCAAGAATATCGAGTTCTCCAGCCTGTGCGAGCACCATATGCTCCCCTTTATGGGACGGGTGCACGTTGCCTATATTCCCAACGGCAAAGTCGTGGGATTGAGCAAGATCCCGCGCATCGTCGAGATGTTCGCACGGCGGTTGCAGGTACAGGAACGGATGACAGTGCAAATTGCCGATTTCATCAATCAGCGGCTCGAACCGCTGGGTGTGGCGGTCGTCGCCGAGGGCGTGCACATGTGCGCGGTTATGCGCGGCGTTAAGAAGGCGGGCGCCACCATGGTCACATCGGCGATGCGCGGCGTCTTCCGTGACGATCCGAAGACGCGCAGCGAGTTTATGGCGCATATCGAGCGCGCATGATCCCGTAGGGGCTGATAGGGGGCAGGTCTGAGACCTGCCCTTACGGGTACGGGCATTGTTGAAGTAGGGCCAGGTCTCAGACCTGCCCTTACGGGTAAGGGCATTTTGAAGATGAAGACCATCCTCATCACCGGCGCCAGCCGGGGCATCGGGCGAGCGACGGCGCTCGCGCTCGCTGCGCCGGGTGCGTCCATGACCCTGGCGGCGCGCTCGGTTCACCTGCTGGACGATGTGGCGGCGGAAGTGCGCGCCGCCGGCGCCCTGGCGACGATTGCGCCATGCGACGTTACCGCCGAAGATGATGTCCGGCATCTGGTAGCGCAGGCAGCCGCAGCAACCGGACGGATCGATCTGATCGTCCACAGCGTCGGCGGCGCCTATGTTGCACCGGTCACGCAGATCAGCCAGGAACACTGGGAAGAGCAGGTGCGCGTTCACCTGACGAGCCTCTTCCTGGTCTGCAAACATGCAACGCCATTCATGCACAATGGCGGCTTGCTGGTGTACGTCGCTTCAGTGGCGGCACGTCAGGTCTTCCCCAACTGGTCGGCCTACTGCGCCGCCAAGCACGGCGCCCTGGGGTTGCTCGGCGCGGTGCGCGAAGAACTGCGTCCACATGGCGTGCGCGTCACGGCGGTGCTGCCGGCGGCAACCGATACCGGATTATGGGACGATCTTCCGGGCGACTGGAACCGCGCAGCGATGCTGCAACCGGCGGATGTCGCCGCTGCCATCGCTGGCCTGGCGTCCCATCCGCCGCACGTTGTGGTGGAGGAGTTGGTCGTCGGGCATGTCGCCGGCAGGTTGTAGCGCCATTATTGAGATCAATATTCACGGTTTCTTCTGTTTTTATTGACAATAGCATCACCGTCTGGTATACTGCGCATGAAGCGTGGAGGAATAATGCGATGACACTGGCGCAGTATACCGAAGATTCGCCGGCAGGGAAGATTCTGACCTACCTGCGGCGTCATGGCGAAGCGACGATCAAAGACCTGGAAGAGTTGTTGGGCATCAGCACGACGGCAGTGCGCGAGCACCTGGCACACCTGGAGGCGAAAGGGTTGCTGACGACGCGGCAGGTGCGCGGCGGTCCGGGGCGTCCCAGGCTGGTCTACTCGCTGACATCGCGCGCTGAAGACCTGTTCCCCAAAGAGTACGATACGCTGGTGACGATGCTGATGCGTGAGATTGCCAGCCGCGAGGGGAAAGAACGCCTCAATGCACTGCTCGAAGCGGTTGGGCGCCGCATGGCGGAGGAGTATCGCGGTCATGTCGTCGGTGATGATGTGGAGGAGCGCCTGATGCGTCTCCGCGTCGTGCTCGAAGCGCGCGGCATTCCGGTTGCCGTCACGCCCGAGGGCGCCTTGCAGGTGTTCTCATGCCCATACCACGACGTGGCGCAGGAGCATGCCGGGGTATGCACAATGGAGCGCCGCATGCTCGAACAGGTGCTCGGCGAGCGGGTGGAACTCGAAGGAACCATCCGCGAAGGGCGTCGCAATTGCCATTTCCAGATTGCGCGATCTTCGGATTAGCGCGTTTCCATAGTGGTCATTCAACCGTTTGTCTATGAATACAGGAGTTCCTGCATTGAACAGCGATCTGGTCATTAACGATCTGCGCGTCAGCGTCGAGGACAAAGAGATCCTCAAAGGGGTCAATCTGACGGTCAAAGCCGGTTCGATCCATGCCATCATGGGACCGAACGGCAGTGGTAAGAGCACGCTGGCGTACACCCTGATGGGTCACCCCGGCTACACAGTCACCGGCGGCGAGGTCTGGTATCAGGGGCGCAACATTCTCGAACTTGAGCCGGACGAGCGCTCGAAACTCGGGCTGTTCCTCGCCTTCCAATACCCGGTGGCCATTCCAGGAGTGACGGTGGCGAACTTCCTGCGCGCGGCGATCAACGCCCATCGCGCCGAGGAGGGGAAGGACCCGAAGGAAACCGCCATTCCGATGGCGCAGTTCCGCAAGCAACTGCGTGAGCAGATGGCTGCGCTTGGCATCGATGAGGGTTTTGCCCGCCGCTATCTGAACGAAGGTTTCTCCGGCGGTGAGAAGAAGCGCATCGAGATTCTCCAGATGGCGATGCTGGAACCCAGCATGGCAATTATGGACGAGACCGATTCGGGGCTTGATATCGATGCGCTGAAAATCGTTGCGCAGGGTGTGAACACCCTCTATGCGCAGCATCCCGAGATGGGCGTGCTGGTCATTACTCACTACCAACGTTTGCTGAACTATATCAAGCCGCATTTTGTATCGGTGCTCATGGATGGTCGGATTGTGCGCGAGGGTGGACCCGAACTGGCGCTCGAACTCGAAGAGAAGGGGTACGACTTCATCCGCGAGGAGGTTGCAAGCGCGTGACTATGAAGACGTTCCCTCCACTTGGCGAAATCAGCGACGCTCTGGTAACCGAGATGTCGCAGGCTGCGGGCGAACCGGAATGGCTTACCGCGCAGCGCGTGGAAGCATGGCGTTTCTTCGCCTCGGCTGAACCGCCCTACTGGCGTCGTACCGATCTGTCGAAGTTCAGGCCGGAACAGGTGATCGCCGCCGCCGACACCGCTGCGACCAGCGTCTATTACGAAGAAGACCTGACGGAAAAAGGAGTGGTGCTGGTCACGCTGGAACAGGCGCTCCGCTCTCACGAGGCGCTCATCCGGCAGCATCTCGGCGCTGCCATCGAGCCGACGCGCCATAAGTTCCTGGCGCTCAACGCGGCGCTCTGGCGCGATGGCGTCTTCCTCTATGTGCCGAAGAACGTTACCGTCGAACTGCCACTGACGGCAGTCTTCTCGATGCCGATCCCTGGCGGGGCGATCATGCCGCGCAACCTGATCATCCTCGACGACGGCGCCAATGTGACGTTCGTTGAGGAGTATCATTCGACTGCGGCGTCCGATCAGGCGTTTGCGGCGCCGGTTACTGAAATGTTCCTGGGAAATGATGCGACGTTGCGTTTCATTGCGGTGCAAACGTGGGGCGAAGATGTGTACCACATTGGCGCCCAAAAGGCGCGTGTCGGGCGCGGGGCGACGATTGAGTGGGCAGCGGTGAACCTGGGCGCGCGCGTCCAGCATATCGAGGCGGAAACATCTCTCGAAGGGGATGGTTCGCGCGTCGAATGGGTGGCCGCCACGTTCGCCGGCGATCATCAAAATCTGTTGACGGCGCCCTGGCTCCGCCATATCGGTGCGAAAACCGAAGCGCATATGGATTTCAAGACCGTGGTGAAAGATCAGAGTTACACGACCTTCGATGGAATGATCAAGATCGAGCGTCAGAGCCGCGCTACGGTTTCGCGCCTGGAAGAGCACGCGCTGCACCTGTCGCCAAAGGCGCGTAGCGACTCGATCCCTGGTCTGATGATCGACACCAACGATGTCGCCAGAGCGGGGCACGCCTCGACGAGCGGCGAGGTGGACGAGGAGCAGTTGTTCTATATGCGTTCGCGCGGTATTCCGCGGGACGACGCTATCCACCTGATCGTCACAGGGTTCTTTGAGCCGGTGCTTGATCGCATTCCTCATGATGCTCTGCGCCGGCGCATCGCAGACATGATCGAGGCGAAGATTTGATGTTCGCCGGTATGGAACGGCGCACCGTCGCCGTTCCGTCCTTTATTTGCGAAGGTGCGCAATGACCGCGAGCGCTGCTTTGAACCTGTTCGATATCGTTGCACTACGGCGTGAGTTCCCGATCCTCAATCAGTCGGTGAACGGCAAAACGCTCGCGTTTCTCGACAGCGCCGCGTCGTCGCAGAAACCGCGCCGCGTGATCGATTGTCTGGAGGATTATTATCGGCGCTATAACGCCAATGTGCACCGCGGCATCTATCGCCTGAGCGAAGAGGCGACCTTCGCCTTCGAGCGGGCGCGCGGCAAGGTGGCGCGCTTCATCAATGCATCCAGCCAGCGCGAGATTGTCTTTGTGCGCAACACCACCGAGGCGATCAACCTGGTGGCGCGCAGTTGGGGCGATGCGAACCTGCGCAAGGGAGACCGCATCCTGCTCAGCATTATGGAGCACCATTCGAACCTGTTGCCCTGGCAGATGCTGGCGCAGCGCACCGGCGCAAAACTGGAGTTTCTGCCGATCGACGGTGAGGGCCGCCTGATGCTCGACAACCTGGACGCGCAACTCGCAGGGGTGCGCATAGTGGCGATCACCCAGCAGTCGAATGTGCTGGGGACGATCAATCCGGTGGCGGAGATTGCGCAACGCGCGCACGCCGTCGGCGCGCTCGTGCTGGTGGACGGCGCGCAGAGCGTGCCCCATATGCCGGTGGATGTGCAGGCGCTTGGCATCGATTTCCTGGCGTTCAGCGGGCATAAAATGTGCGGTCCGACCGGCATCGGCGTGCTGTGGGGGCGACGCGCGATCCTGGAGCAGATGCCGCCGTTCCTGGGCGGCGGTTCGATGATCAAGGTGGTAGGTCTGTACGAATCGACCTATGCTGATATTCCGGCGCGCTTCGAGGCGGGTACGCCAGCAATTGCCGAGGCGATTGCGCTCGGTGAGGCGGTCGATTTCCTGCAGGAAATCGGGATGGATCGAATCTATGCCCACGAGCGCGAGTTGCTGGGGTATGCGCTCGAACGCCTGAGTGAAGTCGAAGGGCTGCGGGTGTATGGTCCAGCCACCACTGAGATGCGCGGCGGCGCAGTGAGTTTCACGCTCGATAACGTGCATCCGCATGATGTCGCGGCGGTGCTCGACAACGAGGGGATTGCCGTGCGCGCCGGGCATCACTGTGCGCAACCGCTGCACGCGCACTACGATATTCCCGCTACCACGCGCGCATCGTTCTATCTGTACAACATTCCAGAAGAGGTTGATCGATTGGTTGCCGCGCTGCACAAGGCGCGCACGCTGTTTGGATAGAGGGTATGGACGACCTGTACCGCGAACTTATTCTCGAACACTACAAACATCCGCGCCGTCGCGGTCGGCTTGAGCGCCCCGATGTCAGCGCCGAGGAACACAACCCGCTGTGCGGCGACCGGGTGCGGATCGATCTGCAGATCGAGAATGGCGTCATTACCGATGCGCGCTTCGATGGGCGCGGCTGCGCGATCAGTCAGGCGTCCGCCTCGATGCTGACCGATGAAATCATCGGGATGCCGGTTGAGCAGGCAAAGCAGTTCAGTAAGGAACAACTCCTGGCGCTGATCGGTATTCCGTTGAATCATAATCCGGTGCGCATCAAATGCGCACTGCTTCCGCTCAAAACACTAAAGGCAGGGTTGTATGGCGTGGGTCATGCGCCCGATGACGACGAGTTATAACCATCTTTCGGGAGAGGAGTGCAATCAATGGCGGTCACAGCAACAAACCTGGATTTCGATTACACGAAGTACGCGTTCCGCAACGAAGAGCGATATATTTTCAAGTCTGAAAAAGGCTTGAATGAAAAGGTCGTTCGCGAACTGTCGGGCATGAAGGGCGAGCCGGAGTGGATGCTCAAGCGCCGGTTGCAGGCGCTCGAAATCTTCCGCAAGAAGCCGACGCCGCTGACCGGCATGTGGGCGAACCCGGAACTGGCGGAATTGAACTACGACGAGATCCACTACTTCGTGCGCGCCGGCGAGCGCCCACAGACCGACTGGGACGCCGTGCCGGCAGAGATCAAGCAGACCTTCGAGCGGCTGGGCATTCCTGAAGCAGAGCGCAAGTTCCTCGCCGGCGTCGGCGCACAGTACGAGTCGGAAGTCGTCTACCACTCACTGCGCGAGGAGTGGGCAAAGCAGGGGGTGATCTTCCTCGACACCGACACCGGCCTGAAGGAGTACCCGGAGATATTCAAGCAGTACTTCGGCACAGTGGTTCCGGCAGCGGACAACAAGTACGCCGCGTTGAACACGGCGGTCTGGTCGGGCGGGTCGTTCGTCTATGTGCCAAAAGGAGTGCATGTCGATATTCCGCTCCAGGCGTACTTCCGCATCAATGCGGAGAACATGGGGCAGTTCGAGCGCACCCTGATCATCGTCGAGGAAGGCGCCTCGGTGCACTACATCGAGGGATGCACGGCGCCGATCTACAGCACCAACTCACTGCACTCGGCGGTCGTCGAGATTATTGTGATGAAGGGCGGCAAGTGCCGCTACACGACCATCCAGAACTGGGCGAACAATATCTTCAATCTGGTGACCAAGCGCGCCATTGCCTACGAAGAGGCGAGTATGGAGTGGGTCGATGGCAACATTGGTTCACGCCTGACCATGAAGTATCCATCAGTCTACCTGATGGGGCGCGGCGCGCGCGGCGAGGTGCTCTCAGTGGCATATGCCGGCAAAGGGCAGCACCAGGACGCCGGCGCCAAAATGGTGCACATTGCGCCGGATACGACCAGCCGCATTACGAATAAGTCGGTCTCGAAGAACGGCGGTAAGACGACCTACCGTGGTCTGGCGAAGGTGGCGCCTGGCGCGACTGGGGCGAAAATCAATGTGAACTGCGACGCGCTCATCCTCGATGAGAAGTCGGCATCGGACACGATCCCGTACATCGAAATCGAGGAAGATCGCTGCACCCTGGCGCACGAGGCGACTGTCGGGCGTATCGGCGAGGAGCAACTGTTCTACCTGATGAGCCGTGGCATCGGCGAGGCGGATGCGCTGTCGATGATCGTGCTCGGCTTCATGGAGCCGTTCACACGCGAACTGCCGATGGAGTACGCCGTCGAACTCAACCGCCTGATCCAGCTCGAAATGGAGGGATCGGTCGGATAGCAGGCAAGAGCAAGATATGTCTCTGCTGCTGATCGATGTCTGCAATGGAACGGCGCCAGCGGCATCATCCTTGCGTCCCGCTGGCGCATGGCTCGACCTCAAGTGTCTTAGGAAAAGGCATCGTAGGGGCGCCCTGTGTGGGCGCCCCAACTATTTGCCCATCGAACGCATCACTATCCTTCCCCAGGTTCATGATAGGCGCGCGGGCGCACCGGCGTCTCGCCTTGGGAGCGCCGGCGTCTCGCCCGCATGGCCAATAATGCCGAATACTGGAACGCCTGTGCGATGATTGGGACCGGGGACAGTGTGCGTCTGATCAACGGTCGCGCAGCGGACCTCATACTAATGCGCAGTCATTTAGACAATCATGGTTGTTAAGCACATCATCCGGCATCGCCCGGTGAAGCCCGCGCAGGCGGGCCTGGCGCCCGTAGCCCGCGGCTTCAGCCGCCGGGCGGACGAGCGGATAGCGGAATACGTATTCAACAACCATGATTGCCGGAGCGCTGCGGGCGAACGCCTCCGCTGAGGACGCGAAAGCCCCGCCGGGGTTGCTCATGCCAACTGCGGTCCACGACACGCCTGCCGGCGCGCGTTGACCGTTGCGCCGTGCCCAACGAACGCGCGAACATCTTGTCTGACCGACGGCGATTAGTATCAGAACGAGAACCGGCGGCAACAAAACGACATATTTCCGTCATTCTCCCCAGAGCCGCACACCCGCCCCTCATCCCTAACCCTCCTAAAACCGTTGCTCCAACAATAATTACGACGTGGTACAATAATACCGTCTATACGACAGGTCGCCACTCGTTGGAGGTGCTGCACCGATGCAACCGATAGCCCTAACCCCCGAACTCGTCGCCCGCGCGGGCAAACATATTGCAGCAGCGTTGCGGCGCAATCCAGGAATCGACGCAGCAGCGCTCTGCGCTTTGAACGGTCAGGTGCTGTGGGCAAGCGACCCGGCATTCGAGCGCGCTGCCCCTTCGATTGCTCGAATCGGGATTATGTCGCTCAAACTGTGGGTCAAGGTGCGCTCGGGTAAACTGGATCGGATTGGACTGGTGACGGGGCAGGGCACGGTTGATATCATTTTCGTCCCTCCTATCGGTTCGGTGCTGGTTGCCAGCGGGCGCGATGCGGGAAGCGGTTGGCTGGAGAATGAACCGCTGGCGTTACTCGAAGCGCTTGGACTACCGGCGCGATCCCCGCTCGTCTCGCCGAATGGACGTCCGTGATCCGCAGTTCGGTTCCGGCGCTATCAGGCGCATTCGCATCCTGATCTGACAGTCGGATCCGCGCCCGATTCGCTTTTGACCTCTGGCAGCCCGCCATACTTCGTTGTTTTCTGAGGACCTCGCAATCATGGCTGATTTCGTCAAACTTGCCACTATTCACGATCTGCCCGACGGCGGCATGCGCGCCGTTGAGCATCATGGTCGGCGCATCGCTCTGTTTCGCGTCGGTGACACCGTCTATGCCACCGACGATATCTGCTCGCATGACTACGCGGAACTGAGCGATGGGTTCTTCGACTCCGACGACTGCGTCGTCGAGTGCCCGCTGCACGGCTCGCGCTTCGATGTGCGGACGGGACGCGCACTGACCCTCCCGGCATTCAAACCGATTGATGTCTTCGAGGTGCAACGCCAGGGTGATGATGTGCTGGTGCGGGTCGGCTGAGTGGACGCTTGACTCTTTCCCCCTCTGGGCGTACAATATAGTTGAATAAATTGAGTGGTCTACTTCAGAATATCAGAGGGGAGGTCCTGATGAGTGGCTACGCTCACCCCGAGGCGCTGGTTGATACCGCATGGGTCGCCGATCACCTGGACGACCCGAAGGTGCGGATTGCCGAGTGTGATGAAGATATTCTGCTCTACGATCAGGGGCATATTCCTGGCGCCGTCAAGATCGATTGGGTCGGCGAACTCAACGATCCGATCGTGCGTGATTACCTGGATCGTGAACGGTTCGAGCAGTTGATGGTCTCGAAAGGGATCAGCAACGACACGACGGTGGTGTTCTACGGCGACAAGCATAACTGGTGGGCTACATATGCGCTGTGGGTGTTCAAACTGTTTGGTCATCCTGATGTGCGGATCATGAATGGCGGACGCGCCAAATGGATTGCCGAAGGGCGACCGCTGACGCGCACGGTTCCGTCCTACCCGCCAGGCGAGTACCATGCTCCCGAGCGGAACGATGCGGCCATTCGCGCGTTCCGCGACCAGGTGCTGGCGCATATCCGCCAGCCCGGTACGGCGCTGGTCGATGTGCGCAGTCCGCAGGAATACACCGGCGAGCGTCTGCACATGCCGGAGTATCCGCAGGAAGGCGCGCTGCGCGGCGGACATATCCCCACGGCGGTCAATATCCCGTGGGCGAGTGCCGTGCGTGAGGATAGCACCTTCAAGAGCGCCGACGAACTACGCGAACTGTACGTCAGCAAGGGTATTACGCCAGATAAGGATGTGATCGCATACTGCCGCATTGGTGAACGGTCCAGTCATACCTGGTTTGTGCTGACCTACCTGCTTGGATATCCGAAAGTGCGCAACTATGATGGCAGCTGGACTGAGTGGGGCAATGCGGTTGGTCTGCCAATCGAGAAATAATCCGTATGCCTGCATCAGAAATCCCGCCCGGTTTGCCGCCGCGCCTCCGCGCGATTGTCGAAGAGTTCCGCGCGGCAGACCGGGCAGAAAAACTGGAATTGCTCCTCGACTACTCCGACCGCCTGCCGCCGTTGCCGGAGGAGTGGCGTAGCAATCGCGCCGCCATGGAGCAGGTGCACGAGTGTGCCACGCCGGTGTACGCGACGGTGGAGTCACGCGAGGGAGGCCTGACGTTCCACATCGACGTCGCCGAAGAGTCGCCGACGGTGCGCGGGTATGCTGCGCTGCTGCGCGAAGGGCTGGAAGGCGCCACGCCAGAGATGGTGCTCGCCATTCCGGGCGATTTCTTCTACGCGATGGGCTTGCAGCACGTGCTATCGCCGCAGCGTTTGAATGGCATCAGTTACCTGCTCGCGTATCTAAAGCGACTCGCAGCGCGCGAATTGGCAAAACAGAGTCCATGAAGGATGATCCATCCCCTGGCAGGCGGCGCCATCATGAGCGAGCGTTCCATTGGTGCAACGTTCGCGGCGGTTGAGACAATGACCCTGGAGGAGATGATCGATCTCCCCGGTCGTGAGCAGTCGCAACGCGGCTGCGCTGCGGATATGGCAGGCGGCGATTGTGACCTATTGGACAGGAACAGTACCGTGATCTCCGGGATGCTTGATGAACGCATTGATCGCCGTAGCACGCTGGTCGATCTGGTCGGGAATACGCCGCTTCTGCGCCTGACCCGGCTCGATCCCGATCTGTCGCCTGAGGTTGCGGTGTATGCCAAGGCGGAGTGGTACAACCCCGGCGGTTCGGTCAAGGATCGCCCGGCGCTGTGGATGATCCGCGACGGCGAACGACGCGGTCTGCTGCGTCCTGGCATGCGCATCGCCGACGCCACAAGCGGCAATACCGGCATCGCCTATGCCACACTTGGCGCTGCGCTTGGTTATCAGGTAACGCTGGCGCTGCCCGCCAATGCAAGCCCGGAACGGCTGCGCATTCTCCGCTCTCTCGGCGCCGAACTCGTGCTCACCGATCCACTTGAGGGGATGGATGCGGCGATCCGCAAGATTCGCGTGCTGGTGCAGGAACATCCGGAACGCTTCTTCTACCCCGATCAGTACAACAATCCGGCCAACCCGCGCGCTCACGAGAAGAGCACCGGTCCCGAAATCTGGGCGCAGACCGGCGGACAGGTGACGCACTTTGTTGCAGCCCTGGGCACCAGTGGCACATTTATGGGAGTAGGACGCTTCCTGCGCGCGCAGAACCCGGAGGTGCGACTGTTCGCCGTCCAGCCCGACGGACCCTACCACGCGCTCGAAGGCGTCAAGCATATGGCATCGACGGCGCTGGTTCCGGGTGTCTACGACCCATCGCTTGCCGATGGCATCATTGAAGTCCGCAGTGAAGAAGCCTTTGCAATGGCGCGACGTCTGGCGCGCACCGAAGGACTGATGGTCGGCGTCTCCGCTGCCGCCAATGTCGTCGCTGCCCTGCGCGTCGCGCGCGAGCTGCGCCGGGGAGTTGTGGTGACCATTCTGTGCGATGGGGCTGCCAAATATCTCAGCGATCAGTTCTGGGACGACGGCGATGGACGGGATGGCGAGGGCATCTGAGCGTTGCACGCGGGAGGGCGTATCCGACCTGGAAGTGTTTCACGTGAAACACGCATGTTGAATGTTGCACGTGGGAAGGCGCATCCGACCCTTGAGGTCTTCGCCGCTGATCAATGGCTGCCGTGGAACCGCGCCGGCAGAAGAGTCTTTGCTCCCTGCCAGCCCGTCTCCTGACCGCAAGATTCTTGGAGGGGAATTCTCAACCGGAAAATGCCCGAATGATGATCGTTCTTCCTGACCACGTTCGTGTCGCCATCGCGCGGCATGCCGAAGAAACCTATCCCAATGAGTGCGTCGGGTTGCTGCTGGGACGGCTCGATGGGGTGCGCACTGAGGCGGAGGAAGTCTTTCCTGTTCCCAATCGCTGGACGGTTGAGGTGGGGCTTACGCCAACCGACGCGGAACATTCGCTGCGCGACCGCTTCTACCTCGATCCGCGCGACTACCTGCGCGCCGAGCGCACCGCGCGCGAACGCGGCCTCGACGTGGTCGGGTGTTACCATTCGCATCCCGACCATCCGGCAGTCCCATCGCCGCGCGATCTGACCGGCGCCCAGGGCATCGGCGGCGGTTCGCGGTTTGCGTTCCTCATTCAGAGCGTGCGCGAAGGACGCGCTGTCGAACTGACCGCTTGGACGCTGAACGATGGCGGCACGCGCTTTGTGGCAGAGGAGACGATCAGGGGTGAGGACGGGGAGGTTGAAGCGTAGAGACGTTGTGCTGCAATGTCTCCACACGGAATCGCAAAGTACGAAGGTTTGGTCGGTGTGAAAAGACGTGGAGCAGCGGACGTTGGCTTCGACAGGCTCAGCCAACGTCCGCTGCTCGATGGTCGCCACGGGCAAGCATTGGGCAACATCTGGTTGTTTGCTCTATTAGTTCTTACACCAGGCGGCGGTCAGTCAGACAAGATGTTCGAGCGCCCGAATTCACGTAGAACAACGCGCAATGTTCATCAGGAGTATTGCACAAATGCCCGCACATTGGCATTCGTTCTTAGTTCTCGGTTCTTGGTTCTGCGAGAGGTCACAATGGCAATTACCGTAACGATCCCAACCGCACTGCGCCAGTACGCTGGCGGGAATGCCAGCATCACGCTGGCGGCTGGTTCTGTGGGGCAGGTTCTGACAGCATTGATTGAACAGCACCCGCAACTCGGCAAACATCTCTACAACGAGCAGGGAGCGCTGCGCAGCTTCGTCAACATTTATGTTGGCGACGAGGATATTCGCCACCTCCAGGGAATCGAAACCCCGGTTCCCGACGGCGAAACCGTCAGCATCATCCCGGCAATCGCCGGCGGCGTTCGGTAGTGTTCAGTCATGTTTGTGGAGCGGAGCGCCATGGTTTTAGCTTCTCTGTCGAATGAAGAGATCCGTCGGTATTCGCGGCATCTGATCCTGCCTGAGTTTGGTATGGAAGGGCAGCGCAAACTCAAGCAGGGCAGCGTGCTCCTGATCGGAACCGGCGGGCTTGGCTCGCCGCTGGCGCTGTACCTCGCCGCTGCCGGCGTGGGGCATATTGGCCTGGTTGATTTCGACATCGTCGACGAAAGCAACCTGCAGCGCCAGATTATTCACGGCACATCCACTCTGGGCATCCGTAAAACCGAGTCGGCGAAAATGCGGCTGCGTGACCTCAATCCACATATCGACATTGCCACCTACGAGACGCAGATCACATCCGAGAACGCATTCGACCTGATTCGCCCGTATGATGTGGTTGTCGATGGCACAGACAACTTTCCAACCCGCTATCTGACAAACGATGCCTGTGTCATGCTTGGTAAACCCAATGTCTACGGATCAATCTTCCGCTTTGAAGGGCAGGCGACGGTCTTCTCACCGAAGCATGGCGGTCCATGCTACCGCTGCCTCTATCCCGAGCCGCCGCCGCCGGGTCTGGTGCCGAGCTGCGCCGAAGGCGGCGTGCTCGGCGTGCTGCCCGGCGTCATCGGGACAATCCAGGCGACCGAAGCGATTAAACTGCTCACCGGCATCGGCGAGCCTCTGATTGGCCGGTTGCTGCTCTACGACGCTCTGTCGATGCGCTTCCGCGAATTGAAACTGCGTCGTAACCCCGATTGCCCGGTGTGCGGCGATCATCCGACCGTGACGGAACTGATTGACTACCAGCAATTCTGCGGCATCTCATCCGAAGAAGCGCACCGCGACTCAACCATCGACATCATGCCAATCGAAGTCGCGGAATGGTTGCGGAGCGACCATCCGCCCTTCCTGCTCGACGTGCGCGAGGCGAATGAGTGGGAGATCTGCCACCTGCCCGGCGCCGTCCGCATTTCGGTCAACGAACTCGCAGAACGGATGAACGAACTCGACAGCGCCGTCGAAATGGTCGTCTACTGTCGCAGCGGCGTGCGCAGCGCACGCGCCGTGGACCTGCTGCGCCAGGCGGGCTTCCGCAAGGTGAAGAACCTGGCCGGCGGCATCCTGCGCTGGGCAGACGAGGTAGACCCCAGTATGCCGAAATACTGAGGTTGGCATTCCGCCGCGCTGATGCTATAATACCGCCCTGTAATCGGAAGTTGAAAAGCAGGACGAAAACGTGGAAATCGCTCTGTATACCGCTCTTATTATCGTCAGCGCGGCATTGACCTTTCTCGTCGTTGTGCAGGGGCGCACCGCCGGTCTGCAACAGCGCGATACCATCTACCGCACGAAACGCGGCATCGAAAAGACAATGCATCAGGCAACGATTGCACTGGCAGTCGTGTTTCTGCTGCTGGCGCTGATTGCCAGCCTGCCAATCTGGTGATATCGATGCTTCGCCGCAAGGACAGGTTCCCTATCGACAGAACCGCGCGAGCGTCAGCCTGCAGGCGCTCGCGCCTCACAGTCGCGGCTGCGCCTGCCGTTCAGGGCGTGTGCCGTCGCTCTCCTTGCTAAGCCCATGGCACGCCGCATTCGCTGGCAAATCCTGATAGCAGCAATCAGTACGCTCACGGTGCTCCTGCTTATGAGTTACCTGGCGCTGACCCGCGCATCGGTCGCGCGCCCCATGGCAGGCGGCGATTACGTCGAAGGGGTTGTCGGCGCACCGCTGCATCTCAATCCACTGCTGGTCGATCCTGCCGCCGATCCCATCGCTGCCGATCTCCATCGCCTGATCTTCGAAGGATTGACGCGCCCCGGTCCAGATGGACTTCCTATGCCGGCGCTCGCGGAATCCTGGACGGTCGATGACAGTGGGACGGTGTATACCTTTACCCTGCGCAGTGGCGTCGCCTGGCACGACGGCGCACCTGTGACCGTCGATGATGTGCTGTTTACCTTCCGCGCAGTACAGGGACCGGCATTTGCCGGTGATCAGAACGTCGCCGCCTTCTGGCGCACCGTGCTGGTTGATCGCGCCGGAGAGCGCAGCGTCAGTTTTCGGCTAGAGACCCCCTTTGCACCCTTTCTACGGCTGACCGGCTTCCCGATTCTGCCAGCGCACCTGTTGCGCGATGTGCCGCCGGAACAGTGGGAGGCGACCGCCTTCAACCAAATGCCGGTCGGCGCCGGTCCGTACCAATTGATCGAAGTGGATGATCAGCATGCGTTGTTGCGCGCCAATCCTTTCTACTTTGGATCACCGCCGTTTATCGACACGATTGAACTGCGTTTTTTTCGCACCGAACAGGAAGCGCTTGCAGCCCTGACACGCGGCGAGATCCAGGGGCTGGCATTCCTCAGCACAAGTGCATTGGCGGACGTGACCCTGCCGCGTGGCGTGGTGCGGCGCCAGGCGCTGTTGGATGCATGCACTGTTCTGACCTTCAACCTGCGTGACGGCTCGCTTGCGGAGATCGGGGTGCGCCGCGCTCTGGCGATCGCGCTCGACAAAGACGCACTAATTGCTGGAGTGTTGAATAATCAGGTCAAGCGTCTCGACACACCGATCCTGCACGGGTGGTGGGCTGAGTCGCCGGACGTGGGGTGGTACGAACCCGATCCTGCACGGGCGGCATCTGCGCTCGAGGCGCTGGGATACGCGGTTGGCGCCGATGGCGTTCGCGCGCGAGACGGTCAACCGCTCGTCTTCAACCTGCTGACCGACAATTCGCCAAAACGGCGCGCCGTGGCGGAAGAGATCGCTCGTCAGTGGAGCGCCATCGGCGTGCGCACCGTGATCGAACAGATCGAGTCTGGCGATTTACAGCGCCGGCTGGAAACGCACAACTTCACCATGGCGCTGCATGGCTGGCAGCGGCTCGGTTCCGACCCCGACGTCTTCGAACTCTGGCATTCGAGCCAGGCGGAGCGTGGACGGAACTATGCCGGGCTTTCAGACGCCGATATTGACGAACTCCTTTACACCGCGCGCACGATCTACGACATTACCGACCGCGCCGCGCTCTACGGCGAATTTCAGCAACGCTGGGTCGATCTCGCGCCGGGGATCATGCTCTATCAGCCGTTCCTTATTCACGCTACCGTCGCTGACCTTGGCGACACAATCGCCCTCGCGCCCGACGAAACGGTTGCGCTGCGCATGATTATTGGACGCGAGGGGCGCTTCGCCAATGTCAATCGCTGGTATTTGCGCAGTGACCGTGAGATCCGCGGCGACCTGCGGTGAACGGTATGAGGCGAGAGGTGTGAGGCGAGAGGCGAGAGGCAAGGGGCGAGAGGTGTGAGGCGAGAGGCGAGAGGTGTGAGGCGAGAGGCGAGAGGCAAGGGGCGAGAGGTGTGAGGCGAGAGGTGTAAGGCAGGAGGGTTGCAGGTGAGAATATACCCGACCCTTGAAGTCTTCGCCGTTAATCGATTGCTGCGGCCGAACCTCATCAGGGGGCGCTTCTGGCTCTCGGTCCGAACGTATGCCGACCTCGAGGGACTTCAAGTATGACTACTGACCTCCTCGTCTCTCCCGCATGGCTCGCGGATGGCCTGAATGATCCGCATATCCGCATCGCCGATCTGCGCTGGTATCTGCTGGAGCCGGGGCGTGGACGCACGGAGTATCTGAAGGCGCACATTCCCAGAGCCGTTTATCTGGATATCGACACCGATCTTGCGGCTCCGCCGTTCCAGGGACCGGGACGCCATCCCATCCCGTCGCCAGAAGCGTTCGCCGCTGTCGCATCGCGCGCCGGGATTGGTCCTGCAACCCACGTTATCGCCTACGACAGCGTTGGAGGCGCGTATGCGGCGCGTCTCTGGTGGTTGCTGCGCTACTTCGGGCATGAGCGCGTATCGCTCCTCGACGGCGGCTGGCCTGCATGGGTTGCTGCCGGTTTGCCGGTTGAAGCAGGCGAAGTGATGCCGCCGCCAGCCGTATTCATCCCGCGCCCGAATCCGGCGATGGTGGCGGATGCTGATGCGGTTGATGCGCTGCGCCGCGATCCGCGCGCACTGATCCTCGATGTGCGCGCTACGGAACGCTACCGGGGAATCGCCGAACCGCTCGACCCGCGCGCAGGTCATATTCCGGGAGCAGTGTCTGCGCCGTACACCGACAATGTCGATGCTGAAGGGCGAATGCTTCCGGTAGAGACGCTGAGAGTGCGCTACGCCGCGCTTGGCGCTGATCACGCCGAAACCATTGTGTGCTACTGCGGCTCCGGCGTTACCGCCGCGCACACTATCCTGGCGCTCGAACGCGCAGGCTGGAAGAACACGCGCCTCTACGAAGGCTCCTGGAGCGACTGGTCACGCGATCCTTCCCGCCCCGCTGCAACCGGATCGGAACCGTGGGGCGGTGAAGGTTGAAGACCTGCCCGACCCCTGCGGATGTGACTGTCACCATCCTGGCTCGCGTCCCGCCAGGGGCAGGCAGGAAACGTGCGCGATGTCGGTCGCCGTGAGGCGCCCGGTTCTCAGTTCTCAGTTCTTGGTTCTATGGTATAATACAGCGCAAAGGCCGTGACGGAGACGAGTAAGCGGCAGTAAACCGGTCAGCGAGCGCGCAGGCGGTGTGAGGCGCGTCGGTGTTCGGTCGCTGAAAATCACTCCTGAGCCGAAGGGCGAACGCGCCTTCCAGGCGCCAGTAGTCTGCTCCGGTTTCGCCGACCGTTATCCCGGCGGAGGCGTGATAGCGCCTCGATGAGTGCAGTCGATGATACACCGGCTGAACCAGGGTGGTACCGCGGGGCTTCACACCTCGTCCCTGCTAAGGGGCGGGGATTTTTTGTTGGCAAGGAGGTTGTGCATGGCGTTTCAGCCTGTCGATACCAGGGTCAACTTTCCGCGACTCGAAGAACAGGTCCTTGACCTCTGGCAGCGCAAACAGATTGTCGAACGCAGTCTGGAGTCCGGCAATAAACCGTTTGTCTTCTACGAGGGTCCGCCGACGGCGAACGGTCGTCCGGGGATTCACCACGCCATCTCGCGCATCTTCAAGGACGTCATCTGCCGCTATCGCGCCATGCAGGGGTACAAGATCATCGGGCGGCGCGAAGGGTGGGATACTCACGGTCTGCCGGTGGAGATCGAGGTCGAAAAGAAACTCGGCTTCAGCGGCAAGCCCGACATCGAAAAATACGGCGTGGCGGAGTTCAATGCGCAGTGCCGCCAGAGCGTCTGGGAGTATATCCAAGACTGGCGGCAGTTCACCCGCCGTATTGCCTACTGGGTGAGCGAAGACGCCTACATCACCTACGAAAACGACTATATCGAGTCGCTCTGGTGGATCTTCCGTCAGTTGTGGGATCGCGGGCTGCTCTTCCGCGATTACAAGGTCTCGATGCACTGCCCGCGCTGTGGTACGTCCCTCTCAGATCACGAAGTGTCGCTCGGCTTCAAGGACGATGTGGATGATCCGAGTGTGTGGATAAAGTTCCACGTGCGTGAGACGCGCCACGAGGCGCTGCGCGGCGCGTCGTTCGTGGCATGGACGACCACTCCCTGGACGCTGCCCGCCAATGTGGCGCTGGCGGTCAAACCCGATGCCACCTATGTCGTGGTGTCGCACGACGGCGAGCGCCTGGTGCTGGCAGAGGCGCTGGTCCACTCCGTCCTCGGCGATGGCGTGACCGTCGAGCACACGTTCCAGGGCGCCGATCTGGTCGGCGCACGCTACGAAAACCTGTTCGACGGCGTGCCTGCGCCGGGTGACACAGTGGACTGGTCACGCGCCTACACCGTCGTCGCCGACGATTTCGTGTCGCTGGAGGACGGCACCGGCATTGTGCATATCGCGCCCGCCTATGGCGACCTTGAGATCGGCAGGAAGTACGGGTTGCCGACACTCTTCTCGGTCGATCTGGCGGGCAACGTGCTGCCGGAGTTCGCGTCGCTCGGGTTCGCCAGCAAGTTCTTCAAACAGGCGGACCCAGACATTACGCGCAACCTGAAGTCACGCGGCCTGTTGCTGAAGAGCGGGCGCGTCAAGCACTCATACCCCTTCTGCTGGCGCTGCGACACGCCGCTGCTCTACTACGCCAAACGCTCATGGTACATCCGCACAACGGCAATGAAGGATCGCCTGGTGGCGAACAACCTGCTGATCCACTGGGTGCCAGAGCACATCCGTGACGGACGATTCGGTAACTGGCTGGAAAACAATATCGACTGGGCCGTAAGCCGCGAGCGTTACTGGGGCACGCCCATCCCGATCTGGATGGCAGAAGACGGCTACGCCGAATGCATCGGCTCGCTGGCAGAGTTGGAGCAGAAAGTCG
This sequence comes from uncultured Roseiflexus sp., assembly GCA_937935075.1. Classification (GTDB taxonomy): domain Bacteria; phylum Chloroflexota; class Chloroflexia; order Chloroflexales; family Roseiflexaceae; genus Roseiflexus. Next base: position 46,078 of record CALGYB010000095.1, read on the forward strand.
GGCGCAGCCTGAAGGACCTGGAATTGCACCGTCCCTATGTCGATGAGATCACCTGGGTCGATCCACAGCACGGGCTGATGCGGCGCATTCCCGACGTCGCCGACTGCTGGTTCGACTCGGGCGCTATGCCGATCGCGCAGTGGCACTATCCGATGGAAAACGCCGAGATCTACGAACTGGCAAAGCAGGCGGACTACATCTGCGAAGCAGTGGATCAGACGCGCGGTTGGTTCTACACGCTGCACGCGATCGCAACCCTGCTGTTCGACCGTCCGGCGTTCAAGAATGTCATCTGTCTGGGGCACATTCTCGATGCCGAAGGTCAGAAAATGAGCAAATCGCGCGGCAATGTCGTCGATCCCTGGTCGGTGATGAATGAGCATGGCGCCGACGCGCTGCGCTGGTATCTGTTTACTGCGGCGCCTCCTGGCAGTCCGCGCCGCTTCTCGGCAGGGCTGGTCGCCGAAAGTCTGCGTAAGTTCCTGCTGACACTGTGGAACACGTATGCGTTCTTCGTGACCTACGCCAATCTCGACGGCTGGACGCCGACGAAGGACGGCGTTGATCAGCATCTCGATCCGGCGACTCTCGTTCCCATCGACCGATGGGCGCTGGCGCGGCTCAACAGCCTGGTGCGTGACGTGACCGACGCATTCGAGGCGTATGATGTCACGACGGCAGGGCGCGCCATCGAAGACTTTGTCGATGAACTGTCGAACTGGTATGTGCGACGCAACCGGCGACGCTTCTGGAAGAGCGAGCACGACCGCGACAAACAGGCGGCATACGCGACGCTCTACACCTGTTTGCTCACGGTGGCGAAACTGGCGGCGCCATTCGTGCCGTTCGTCGCCGAGGCGATCTACCGCAACCTGGTCGGGCTGGAAGGTCACGAGGGGCAGACCGACGCACCGGAGAGCGTGCACCTCGCCGCGTGGCCGCAGGTCCACGAGGCGTTGCTCGAAGAGCGTCTGGTAGCCGACACCGAAGTGCTGTTGAAAGCGGTCTCGGTCGGGCGCGCAGCGCGGCGCGCAGCGGGGATTAAGGTGCGCCAGCCGCTGCGCGAGTTGTGGGTGCGCGCGTCAACCCCGGCTGCGCTCGAAGGTCTACGGCGCTTCGAGGCGGAACTGCGCGACGAACTCAATGTCAAAGCGGTGCACTACCTCGACAGCGCCGCCACGCTGGTCGAGTACCGCTTCAAACCCAACCTGCGCCTGGTTGGTCGCAAATACGGAAAACTGGTGCCTGCCATCACAGCGGCGCTCCGTGATCTGACCGGTGATGCGGCGCGCGCTGCCGCGCAGGCAGTTGAAGCGGGAGAGACCATTACGCTGACCGTTGAAGGGCGGGCGATTGACCTGTTGCCGGAAGAAGTGCTGGTCGAAAGCAGTTCACCAGAAGGATATGCGGTAGCGGAAGATGGCGGCGTGCTGGTGGCGCTCGATACCACCCTGACGCCGGAACTGACCATGGAGGGGTTGGCGCGCGAGTTGGTGCGTAACATCCAGGATGCGCGCAAAGATGCCGGGTTTGCCATCAGCGATCGGATCATCGTCTTCCTTGGCGGCGCCGATGGCGACGCCGAAGTGGAAGCGACGCTGCGCGCCTGGGGCGACTATGTGCGCGAGGAGACGCTGGCGGACGACCTGCGACTCTGTGCGCCACCGGATCACGTGCATACGACCGTGCTCGAACTCGATGAAGGGCGCGCGCTTACGATTGGTGTGAGCAGGGGCGGGGCTGAGACCCGACCGCACGGGTACGTCTGAAACCGCAGTAGGGTCGGGTCTGCGACCCGACCGGGTCACATACCCGACCGCACCGCCACGTCGCAGACCCGACCGCAGCCCCATGCCCGTGGAAGGGGCGGGTCTGAGACCCGCCCCTTCTACCCCCCGCCACGCAATCGGCGCAACTCCTCTTCCAGGGCGCGCAGGCGCGCTTCGGCTTCGCGGCGCGCCCGCGCTTCCGCTGCGCGCGCTTCCGCCTCCCGCTGCGCCCGTTCCGCCTCCCGCTGCGCTCGTGCTGCCGCCTCCGCCGCCTGCCGCACGACGGTCGCGTAGCTACCGAACGGTACGCCGCGTTCGTCGTAGCAGACCACGTGATCCCGCTCGATACCCAGCCACAGGTTGGCGATCACCAGATGCACCCGCCCCGCTGCATCCGGCGGGTGCAGCCGGTACGCATCCCCCTCCAACCGATAGTCAAGCAGGCGCAGACGTCGCTCACGACCGCCGCGACTCATATTGTCCACAATCACGTACTGCGCCACCCCAGCGCGCGCGTAGTGTTCCACCTTGCGCTCCAGGTCGTTCACGCGCGTCTCTGGCGAGGTGATTTCGATAATCAGCGCCGGACGCACCCCTTCGACCGCCACCTCGAATGTGCTCCAGTCCTGACGTTCGTGGATGCCGGGAATGACCATCACATCCGGTCCGTGCGGGCGCAAGTCGGGAACGTCCCACGCGACACGTACATCGCTGAGCACAATCGCCGCACCCGACTCCTCCAGGCGCGCGCGCAGCACGGCAGTGAGATACATCCGGTCGGTCTCGTGGCGGTCGCTATGCACGATGAAATCTCCCACTTCAGGGTGCAGGACATCCTCCAGCGTCAGCGGAACCTGTTCCAGGTGATGGGGATCATCGGGGGTTGGTCGCGGCACGAAGCGCCAGCCGTAGCGGAAGGGATCGTCAGCGGGCGCCGCATCCGGCGGCTCGGCGGGGATGGTCGTCTGGGTCATCGCGGGTCCTCCCTGGCGCGTCCGGTTATCAGGACAGGTGTGGCGGTCAGGCAATTCTGCACAGCATCATTGTACCATATCCGCACACGTGTGCGGTGCGAGAAGGAAGCGCAGCACCCGGCAGTGCAAGAGGCTTCGTTTTCAACAGCAGTGAAAGCACTGAAAAGGAAGGGAGGCAACTTTCTGCATCCCTTCCTTTTTGACATCAGTAGTCGAATAATTCTATCAGAAATGCGGGTATTCGTGCATATCGTGTGAACATCGATCCTGCCGCGTCGAAGTTTACCGGGCCAGACAATTCTGACATAGCCAGATGACCGGCGCAGCGCTGCTTCCAGGCGCTGTTGCTTCGGCATACACGACGCAGTGCTCACCCTGTGCTGAAATGCCGTCTGGTAGAGACTGGCTCTCATCCGCGTCTGAGTTCGACTCCGAAACCGGTGGCGCCACACTCGAAGCAGCGGGGAAAGCGCTCTGCGCGTCTGTCGGATTATCCTCGGAAGAGGACGGAGGAAGCTGCCCGCCATCGGTTGCAACCGCGATGGCTTCAGCAAAGGTCGGATAGCACCCGCGCCAGATGACCGGCGCAGCGCTGCTTCCAGGCGCTGTTGCTTCGGCATACACGACGCAGTGCTCACCCTGTTCTTGTGCATTGCTTATCGGGAGACGCGATTCGCTTGTGCTCACGAGAGCGCTTATGACCAGCAACAACCCGATGATGATGGTGAACAGCGTTGGCTTGAGAGTCATGGTGTTCCTCCTTTTCGTATTCTGGCGGATAAGATACGACTTCCAGCACATCTTGCGATGATGCACCAGGAGATTTTCTATTTATCTTCGGGTAATTCCCACGGTGAAGTCGTACACGAACGGATGATGGATGATCAAGGTTCGTGTCTCGTTCGTTGCCGGCATAATCTCAATAGCTTGCAGAGCATTTGCTTCCAGCCTGAGATTCAGCTTTTCAACGGATTCTTTTAGATCATTGATCTCATACTTCAGTATATACCCGCCATAACCATCATATACCCCAGAACCCCAAGAAGTAGAACTTGCCAGGTATAATCTCCCTTCATCATCAAAAAGAAGGGGCATCGTCGCAATCAATCTATTTTCATCATAAGAATAAGTTCCAAAGAGCGCGAAATTACTAAATTTCCTTTCAGGAGGACCACTTACTGTATACCCCACAATAATCTGCTTCTCGTCGGCATATACCCGCTCGAAGGTCACAGTAAAACCATCAAATGACTGGGATAAAGACAGAGTTTGACCCCGATTACCGATAATAATACCGGCTGTTTCCGGTTCAGAAAGAAAAGCTCGATCAAGAATCGAAAACACCCCTAAAGATGATCCGGTTAAAAAAATCGCAAGCAAGAACATCAGAATATCAATCAACGGACGAAGGTTCCTACTTCCATAGAAATTTTTATACATCTTCTTGTTCGACGAAAGACGATTACTTTGCTCAATATCGAGCGGAGGTTTCAAAAAAGGCACCTCTATTGCGCGTGAAGATCTTTCGAGATACTCGACTACACGAGCCATCTCCGGGTCAGATACCAGATCTTGAATATCATGATACCTGTCATGCATTTTCGTCTGTCTCATCGTCTATCCTCTCCTTCAGGATATTCAAAGCATCGGACAGATAACGGTATACGGTGGCCTCGCTTTTTTCCAGAACTGTCGCAATTTCGCGTACTGTTAGACCCGCAATAAAGCGAAGTAGTACAACTTCCCGATATGAAGACTCTAGATCGTTTAGTAATCGCTGAATCCTTAAAACGGCTTCATTCCTTAAGATCGCACCTTCAACCGATTGCTCGGCGAGTGGATGTTGATTTTCGGGAATTTTCTCCAATTCTATCGTTGAATGCTTGCGACGTCTAACATTAGTGACAGTATTAGCAGCGATACGAAACAAACATGCAGAAAAAGGGACTCCGCGATTTTTATATTTTGGAAGCGCCGTGAAAGCCTGTAAAAAAACCTGTTGTGTAAGATCGGCTGCGTCATCATCATTGTCGAGGCGCGTTCGTAAGTACTTATAGACACGAGAGGCATAGCGATAGTACAACACACCAAAAGCAGCCCGGTCTTGTTTCGCTGCTTCAACGAGCATTGATTCATCTTTCTCGAATAGTGAAACTTGAAAAATGAGCGTGTCTGGACTGATATCCATGTATCAACCCCCATATGTGCCACTCAAAGCACCTCTCGGTCGAACAGCGCATATTTTACTTACGTCACTCATGGAAACGTAGAAATCGAAAAAATCTCTCACACCCGTTTCGACCCTATCGGTCAACACTCGAGCGATGGACTGCAACAGGCGCTGCCCGACGCAGTGCGCTGCTTGTCGTGAGATGCGCGCCATCGCCACGTTGATGCACGACATTAGCGACACCGCTGGCCCCGGCGCGATCATCGCGCACACGCACGACACCACGGCGCCCTGTGTGATATGCTGGCAGCAGTGGGAGGGGTGACGGACATGCGAGAGGTGGAAGATGGTTGACCTATCGTACATGTTGCAGTACAATTGTGCTAGACATATCGGAGCAACTGTATGACCCCTCATACCTTTGGCGGCGACTGGACAGACGATAAGTTAGAGCGATTGCGGAAGTACCTGGCGGCATACACAACGATAATAAGAATGAGCGCGCACGAGAACTGAAAACCATCTATGTGGATGCCTTTGCCAGAACAGGGTACCGCGCCAGGAAGACGCAACCGAATTATCAATCGCCTCTCTTTCCTGAACTGGCAGAACCCGAAGCGGCTGCGTTTCTCGACGGCAGTGCGCGCATTGCGCTCGGAGTCGAGCCGCCGCTTAAGCAATACCTGCTTATCGAACGCGATCCGGCGAGAGCGCAGGCGCTGCAACAACTCAAACACGATTTTCCTGACAAACAGATCGAGATTGTCGTAGAGGATGCCAATAACTATCTCACGCAGTGGTGCGCTGAGCAAAAATGGCAATATTCTCGCGCCGTGGTTTTCCTTGATCCTTATGGCATGCAGGTATCCTGGGATTTAATCGAGGCATTGGCTCGAACTGAAGCAATAGATCTATGGCTTCTGTTTCCCCTGGGTGTAGCGGTCAATCGTCTGCTGACGAAAAAAGCGCCGCCAACCGGCGCGTGGGCTGATGCGTTGACCAGAATTCCAGGCACGGATGCTTGGAAGAGAGAGTTTTATGTTCAAAAGAAACAGCCTACGCTCTTTGGTGAGGAAGAGTCCTATGAGAAAGAGGCTGATTTTGAACTGATCGGACGTTTCTTCGTCGAACGACTGAAGACGGTTTTCCACAAAGTGGCAGAAAATCCCTTGCCCCTGCGCAATTCTTGTAATAATCCACTCTATTTGCTCTGTTTTGCGTCGGGCAATCCAAAGGGGTCACAGACAGCTATCAAGATCGCCCAAGATATCCTGAGCAAGCGAGCATGGCTGAACACTCCCACATCGAGTGGACCGAAGCGACATGGAATCCGGTAACGGGCTGCTCGAAAGTCAGCAGCGGATGCAAACACTGCTACGCCGAGCGCCTTGCGTTGCGGCTTCAGGCAATGGGCAGCGTCCGC
>CALGYB010000096.1 GCA_937935075.1 uncultured Roseiflexus sp.
TCAACTTACCCGCCTGGCGGCTAATGCTAACTTGCGGTCCGTCAGACAAGATGTTCGCGTGTTCGTTATGAAAGGCGCAACGATCCACCACGCGCCTTGGCAGTCGTGGACGCATGACTGCGCCCTGGCGTCAGCAGCCCCAACGGGGCTTCCACTCGCAGTGAGCACGGTCGAACCGCGACCTGAGCAAGGGCTTTCGCCCGCAGCGCCCCGGCAGTGTTGTACAAATGACCGCGTATTGGTATGAGCATGCATAGTCAGCCGGCATCCTGACGCTTCGGGCTGAAGCCCTCACTCAGATCGGTCAAGAGCCGGTGAGGCTTTCACCTCCTCAGACACAGCTTCAGCCCGCAGCGCTACGGCGTTGCATCACAATCTCATGCCTGCCCCTTATACGGTTGGCGCTGGCTTCGACCGGCTCAGCCAACGCCAACCGCTTCACCAGCGCTGGCTTCGACCGGCTCAGCCAACGCCAACCGCTCATCTGATAACGATCTCGCCAGCGAGTGCGCTCAGCATCCGTCTTACCGATAGATCTCCCGACGGCGGCTGCCAAACAGAAGCGCAATGCCGATGCCAATCAGAACCAGCGGCCACAGGATGCTGGCCAGGTGCGCCGCCGATGTCAGCAGCAGCAGGCCCATGGCGCCAAGCACCGCCGCCGGAACGAACATCCAGCGCATACCTGGCGTGGCGCGCAGCAACGCCAGGACCGCGAACGTTGTCGCCAGTCCAAGGAACAGGACGCCGCCAACCGCCTGATCGGGCAGCACCTCGGAAAATGCCGCAGTTGCAGCAACACTGAGCAGCGCGCCTCCCGGAATAATCGCCCACCAACGAGTATGATTCATCAGGACGATCGACAGGAACCCCAGGCTCAGCATGCCGAGGAAGATGGCGCCTGTAAAACCGTCTGGCAGCCAGGGGAGCAGTTCCTCAGCGCCAATCGTCATTGCAATCCCCAACAGCGCGCCGGCGGGAATGGACGCCCACCAGTTGGCATCGCTCTTCAGGAAGAAATAGAGGAACACCGCGCCGCCGGCGCCGAACGCTCCCGCCCACACCAATGCACTCAAGAAGCCTGGCACGCCAAAGTTCTGCAACAGGCTCAGCACCCCAAAGAACACGAGCAAAATGCCAATGATCATTGTATTCCTCGAAACACGCGGTTCCATCGTACCCTCCTTTCGCCATGCGACCATTTAGCGCCACCCTTACCATAGCACAAAGCGTTCTCCGGGTCATCCATCAAACCGCCAGCATTGCGTCTGACTTTTGGCAGAGGCGGGAAGAACCGGGTCAAGCATCGTTTTCTACGGTGAACATAACGTAACCCTGGATGTCTTGTCACACCCGTTCAAATGTGATACAGTCTCTAATAGAGCGATCAACCAGATGGCGCCCAATCATTGCCCGTAAGGACATGCGCTTCATTATTTCCCTTCGCGCGCTTCGGGTCCTTGATGGTTACGCCTCTGTGCAACGGTACACCCTGCGTTCAATTCCAGAACAACGCCAAGCGCCGCTTCACCTCCGCTTCGCCCTCGCCGACATCAACCTCTCCGCACGAAGATGGCGCACGTTCAAGGAGATGGTGTATGAACCTGAAACGGATCACCGGCTTTGTGCTGGCGGTTCTGTTATTCACAACGACCGCCTGCACCGGTCTTTCGTCGTCTGACAGCCTGACGGCCACGCCGGATGTTGCGGCGATTCAGAAGCCAACCGAGCCGACTTTTCCCGCCACAGCGCCAACGCTTCTTCCCACGAGCGCGCAACCGACGCAAGCGCCAACCGCAGCAAAAGGAACCTACCTCATCAATCAACGCGCCACAAGTACGCGCAGCGCATTCGAGAGGGTCAATCTGGCGCTCTACCGCGCAACGCTGACCGATGACCGCCTGATCCTGCGCGTAGGGTTCCACAATGTCAGTGACCAGAGTTTTTACATTGCCGGCGGTCCAGGCGCTCGCGACCTGCGCCTGATCGATGCTAGCGGCAATCAGTACGAGCCTGTCGAATTCAGCGATAATCTCAAACGTCTCGATCCGCCGGGCAATTTCCTGCCCGGTCAGGCGAATGTCGGCGACGTGGCGTTTCCTGCGCCCGCCGGACCGGCGCCTTACGAGTTGCATTTCCCCACTTATGCGGCGATTAAGTTTGAACTCAATCAGCCAGCGCCATCAGCGGCGCAACCAGTTCCCGAAGGAACCTATCCGCTTGCGATCGAGCTCTACAGTGCGCGCAGCGCGCTTGTGCCGATCCGCCTGCGCCTGGACTCCATCACCATCACGCAGCATGAGGTGGTCGTTCAGATCGCCTTCGTAAACACCCTGCGCCAGGGATATGCGCTGGGAAGAGGATTGAAAGGGAGCGATGCGCGCCTGCTCGATGCCGAGTTTGCGGCGTATGAGCCGATCCGTGTAAGCGACAATCTGACGGAGACTATCGCGCCGCCGAAAGGATGGCTGCCGGGGCAGGCGTATCCCGGGCAGATCACCTTCCCGCGTCCGGAACACATGGAAGAGGTACGGTTCATCTTTCCCGAATACGCCGCCGCCACACTGCGCTTCGATACGTCCGGGCTGGCAAGCGCTGCTGTCACCTCAGCGGCTGGCGAGGCGCCGCCGCCCACTGCAACGCCAACGACAGAAGAGATGGCGCAGCGCGAACTGGAGAGCCTGCTGGAACGACAGGCGCAAGCGGTCAGAAGCGGTGACTTGAATGCGTATCTGGCAACGTTCGCCGAAGGTCTGCACCAGGAGCAGCGAACGATCTTCGAGCGGAGTCGCAACCTGCCGTTGAGTGATTATCAGGTCAGCATGTCGCCAGCGCAAAGGGTGCGACAGTCTGACATAGACAGGGGTTTCCTGAGTGATGCTAATGTGTTCGTCCGATATCAACTACGCGGCATACCCGAGGACAATCCGTTCCAGCACCAGGTGCGCTATACCTTTGAACGCCGGAATGGCGGCTGGGTTATCAGTACGTATGAACTGGAAAAACCGCCGCCGTTCTGGTGGATCGGCGATGTCATCGTTCAGGAAACGCCGCACTTCCTGATCTTCGCGCGACCCGATGCTGGCGATACACTGGCGAACGTGGCGCAGGAATGCGAACAGGCATACCGCGATCTCCAGGCTGCCGGTCTTGAACCGCAGGAGCGGTTTGTGGCGTACTTCACGACAACACAGGACGATTTCACAACACAAACAAGCCTCGGATCGCGCACCCTCGGCGCCGCGCTGTCGCTGTATGAATTGGCCGGCGAGCAGATACAGACGCTGGGACGGGTGTTCTACATCAACGGCGAGGCGTTCAACGGTCAAGCCGATGACGGCGGTCCATTCGGACGGCTGGCAACCATCAGGCACGAACTGGTCCACCTGGCGCTGGCGCGTGAGACCCGGCCATTCACACCGATCTGGCTGGTCGAGGGCGCCGCAATGTACTACGCCGGGCAACTCCCGCCCGACTTCCGGCGCCGCCTGGTTGACGACGGCAGGCTCGATAACCTGAACCTGGAGCGTCTGACCGGCGTCGATAGCCTTGGCGCCTTCGACTTCTTTGGTCAGAACGTCGGGTACGAATACATCTTCTCAGGAGAGACGGTGCGCTACCTGATCGAAACCTACGGCAAGGATTCGTTCCGGGAATTCTACCGGTATTTCAGTCGCGTGCCACCAGAAAAAGTGCTCGACCAGATGCCGCTGTTTTCGGTGGGTTTCGGCTCGCAGTTTGGCAAGATCAGCCAGGAAGTAACCCCGGAGGCGTTATCGAGCATCTATGGACTGACAATCGCAGACCTCGACGCAGCGGTCAAGCAACAATTGCAGGCGCAGAAACCGTGATGTGACGCACATCTCCGGGTTTTCGGCAAGAAACCGCCACATTCGGCGATCAGATCTTCCCGCAAGCCCTGAGCCGATAGGGTATCATGATTGAACAAGCAGCACAGGGAGGACTGCAACGGCGCAGGAAGTTCTCCCGTACAATGGCGTACCCGGCGAATTCCTATCGTTCCAGTTCTTGTCCTTTCCCTCACATACCGCTGACGACGCCTTCCAGATCACCATACGTAGCGCAGTTGCAGTCCGCCTCGAAGGAGGTGGCGACCATGGCAACCTGGCTCGAACGATACCGCAAAGGCCAACATGAACAGGTCTGGAACGAAATGATGGCGGCTGGCGAGCGTATTCGCGACGAGCCGCTCTTCTCCGACGCGCTGGCGGTTGCGCGTGAAACCATGCGACGCGCCAGAGACAATATCGAGACTCTGAGAGCGCGACTTGAGCGTATTGGCTACCGCTTCGCCTACCCGGATGAAGCGGTCAGGCCGCCGCGCCCCGACGTTCATCGCTGCATCGAGGAACTCGAGCGCCGCGTCGGACCGATGCCGCTCGCCTTGCGCGCGTGGTACGAGATCGTTGGATCGGTCAACTTCATCGGATACCACCCACAATGGGAAGAATCCTCCTACACCGATCCGCTGGTGGTTGACCCAATCGACATGGCGCTGGAGGAGTACAACATCTGGCACGAGGCGTGTCGCGAGTTCGGCAGAGAGGCAATGGGACCCTACCATGCGCCGCTGGCGCCGGATTACTACCACAAGACCGATATTGCCAGCGCTCCCCAGTACACGGTGGTGGTCTATCGGATCATCCTGCCGAACCCGGCGGCTGATGCACCGGTGCGCGACGAGCCGCACCACACAACCTTTGTCAATTACCTGCGCACCTGTTTCCGCTGGGGTGGTTTCCCGGGATTCGAGTACGCCGACAAGCGCCCTGACGATCTGGCGCACCTGGTGAAGGGGCTGAAGGCGATCTAATACTAACTTTCGGTCAGTCAGACAAGATGTTCGAGCGCCCGGTTCGCAAGGCGCAACAGTTAACGCGCACCCGCGTGCGGTGAGCATGGTCGAACTGCGTGCACGGCGCCCCTTGCCCCTCTTCCCCCGTCCCCCTTCTCCCACACGGGGAGAGGGGGGCGTTGGGGCATGGCTGCCCCGCGTCAGCGGGGCTTGCACCTGCGGTGAGCATGGTCGAACTGCGTCCTCAGCGCGGGCGTTCGCCCGCAGCGCCCCGGCGTCCCGCTGCGCCGCGCCACGGCAGTATTGTACGAATGACCGCGCATTCGTATTAGCGACGCTTCTCCGCGCCGCCCAACCGTCATCCCCGTTCTCCAGGTGTGGTATCATATCCTCCTGGTTTACTCGAAATCGTCCATATCGGTCAACTGCCACACGAGGAGTTTCATGACGCGAAAG
>CALGYB010000097.1 GCA_937935075.1 uncultured Roseiflexus sp.
GGTCCTCAGTTCTCATACGAACGTGCGGTCAGTCAGACAAGATGTTCGAGCGCCCGGTTCGCAAGGCGCACCAGCCAACGCGCACCAGCAGTCCGGTGTCGTGGACGCATGACTGCGCAGTGGCATCAGCAGCCCCGGCGGGGCTTTCACGTGCGGTGAGCGCCGTCGAACCGCGTGCGGTGAGCATGGTCGAGTCGCGTCCTCAGCGAGGGCGTTCGCCCGCAGCGCCCCGGCGTCTCGCTGCGCGCCCCGGCAGTGTTGTACGAATGACCGCGCATGAGTATCAGTTCTGGGTTCTCAGTGTTCTCCTGCCACCTGACCTCTGACCAGCCCGAGTTCCAGCGCCCGCACCGCCGCCTGCGTGCGGTCCGACACGCCGAGTTTGGCGATGATATGCTCGACGTGAACCTTGACCGTTCCTGGACTGATGACCAGTTCGCGGGCGATCTCGCGGTTTGTCTTGCCCTGCATCAGCAGACGCAGCACCTGCTGTTCGCGTGGCGTCAGCGGCTCGATCAGCGGCGCTTCATCGCCTGGCGTCGCATGCGCCAGCCGCCGCAGGGTTTGCAGCACCAGATCAGGGTTCAGGAACGCCTCGCCACGTAACACCTGCCGCACCGCGCCGATGATCTCGCGTCGGCTTGCGTCCTTTAGCAGGTACCCGGCGACGCCAGCGCGCAACGCCTCCATCAGCGCGTCCGGTTTCGCCTGCACAGTCACGATAATAATCCTGATGGCGGGATGCAACGCCTTGATCCGTCGCGTCGCCTCGATGCCGTCCATCACCGGCATCTGCAAGTCCATCATCACCAGGTCTACCGGATGGCGCGCAACAAAATCGAGCGCTGCGGCGCCGTCGTCGGCCTCGCCAACGACCTCGACGCCCGGTTCGCGCATCAGCACTGCCGCCAGTCCGGCGCGCGCCAATTCGTGATCGTCAACGATCAGGATGCGCGCAGATGACGATGAATTTCGTGCAGTCGGGTTGAACGTCATGACGCTTCGCCTTCCTCTGTACTACGTTTTGGTCATTGCTGAGAAGGGCGGGAAAGGTTATCCAGAGGGACAAGAATCACAATCCTGGTCCCGCAACCAGGGCGGCTCTGAATATCGATCTTGCCCCCCAGCAACGCGGCGCGCTCGCGCATGCCCGTCAGTCCGAAACGTCCTGCGGCGGCGTGCTGTGGATCGAAACCGCGCCCATCATCGACGATTTCCAATCGCGCCTGTGACCCTGTGCGCTCCAGCGTCACCTGCACCTGACAATGTCCCGCGTGTCGCCGAATGTTCTGAAGCGCCTCCTGCGTCATCCGAAAGAGCGCCAGTTCGACATCATCCGGCAACAGGCCGACATCCATCACGCGGGTGGTTACCTGCCACCCATCGCGGTGCAACGCCATTGCTTCAGCAGCGATCGCCTCCGCCAGACGACATGCGTCCAGGGGGGCAGGCGCCGCTCCGGCGATCAGCCGGCGCACCTCATCGGCGGCGCGACGTGTCAGTTCTATCGCCTGTTCCAGCGCCGCGCGCACCTCCGCCGATCGCGGACGATAGGCGCCCGTCAACGCCTGAAGATGCAGGCAGGCAGCCGTGATCTGTTGCGCTACGCCATCGTGCAGTTCACGGGCGATCCGACGCTGCTCGGCGTGGCGCGCTTCGGCTATCATGCTGCGCAGAAAATGGATCTCCGCTTCACGCTCGGCAAGGATCTGTAACAACCGCTCGCGCTCTATGTGCCACTGTTCGGATGCGGTTTGCGCTCGATCGAACCGAAACGATGCGCGTCGTCTGGATGCAGGAGTGAGGGTGGTCATTTGATGTGTCATAGTCGTTCTGCGTCGTTGTGCTCGAATAAACTACGCCGCAATCATACCCTGGTAAACCAGCGGACATGATTGCGAAATGTATGCTAAAGATGGTCAAAACCCGGTTATTTATGGTGATATATAGTAGATTTTATGCATACTATGCTTCTTCGTAATGTTGTCATCAAATCGTAAGAGTATGTCATTCACAGCGTTTCAATATCATCACATGTTGACAGACCATAATTATCTTCGTTATCACGCAGTCTGTTCCGGCAGGGCAGGCACGAGAGACCTGCCCCTGGTTCTGATACTACCGTGCAGTCAGGCAGACAAGATGTTCGAGCGCCCGGTTTGCAAGGCGTAACGATCTACGACGCGCGTTGGCAGTCGTGGACGCACTGTTGGGTAGGCGAAGGCATTGCCTTCGCCTACCCGACGATCTTTTTCGGATAGGCTCTTAGTATGATGCCAGAAATCCGCCATCTTCTTGCCCGTCTGATCGCCTCGTTAAGTTGAGCGCCCTTCTCGAGGAGAATCAATCAGCGGTATCATAGAAGGGTCAAGGGGAATGAGCAGCACAGATCAGGAACCGTGCCAGAACCTGACCGACGCAACAATCCCGGCGTCCGGTTGGGACATTTCCGGTCTCAAGGGTCTTGGAGAAAGGAATCTCGTGAAACCTCCCGATAACCTCACCTGTCGTGACGCAATCCGTGGTATGCCGCTGTCATTCAATGCGCATGCCGCCGGCGGACTGCGCGCCGTCATTCAGTTTCGCATCACCGGCGCCGAGCCGGGTGATTATTACCTGCGCATTGCCGATGGAACATGCGTCTTTCAAGAGGGGGTTTTCCACACGCCCGATGTGACGATCCACTCCTCTTCGGACGTGTGGCTCTCCGTCTGCTATGGCCGGCTCGATGGGACGCTGGCGTATCTGCTCAGGCGCTACCGCGTGGAAGGGGATGTCTGGCTGCTGATGCGCATGAAATCACTCTTTTCCGGTTGAATCGATCACACCTCACGAATGTCGAACACCTGTTTGACCACCGGCGCAATCGCCTGTTGCACCTGATCGAGGTTCAATCCGCTGACCTTGAACGTGATCAGACGCGCGCCGTCTTCTTTGTCGAACTGGCCAAATGAGATAAAGTTGCCGTTTGCCTGGAAGACGGCATTGCTCAAGCGAGCCAGCATGCCGGGATGGTCATCGAGCAACGCCGTCACCCGCACGCCATGCTCGCGCACGCTCATCAATTCCAGCAGGATTTTGAAGAGATCGGTTTCGGTAATGATACCGACCACCTCGTGACCGCGCATGACCGGCAACCCGCCGACGCGCTTATCGGCCATGATGCGCGCTGCCTCCTCGATTGGCGTGTCTTCGCTGACAGTGATCACCTCGCGGGTCATCACCTCATCGACGGTCAGTTTGCTCAGGAGATAGTTCAATTCCCACACGCTGAGCGACGAGACCGGCGAGGGAGAAGCAAACAGCAGGTCACGCTCGGCGACGATGCCGACCAGACGATGGTGGGCAATCACCGGGGCGCGCCGGATGCGCTTTTCCCGGAAGAGCATCAGCGCTTCCGAAATCGTCGTTTTGGGTTCCACCGTAATGACCGGAGCAGACATACGTTCACCGACAAGCATACATGTACTCCTGTTGTCCAAATGATCGGCAGTCGCGCGTTAGGGCGGGAAGCAGGCGATCTCTGCCGTTCTGTGGCGAGTCACAGACCCAGATAAGCTGCGCGGATGTGCTGATTCTGCGCCAGTTCGCGCGCAGGTCCCTCTATCTCGACTTTGCCTTCCGCAAGCACGTAACCGTAATCGCTGATGGCAAGCGCCATCTGCACATTTTGCTCGACCAGCAGAATCGTCAGACCTTCCTGGCGGAGCTGACGCAGGCTCTGAAACAGTTGCAGCGACAGTACCGGCGCCAGGCCGAGGGAAAGTTCGTCGATCATCAGCACGACCGGCTCCGCCATGATCCCGCGCCCGACCGCCAGCATCTGCTGCTCGCCGCCGCTGAGAGTTCCGGCTTTCTGCTGGCGACGCTCCTTCAAGCGCGGGAACATCTCATAGACCCGTTCAAGATTCTTCTTCGCATTCGGACGGGCGCGGCGATTGGCAGCGCCCATCTCCAGGTTCTCCTCCACCGTCATTTCGGTGAACAACTGCCGTCCTTCCGGCGCCAGCACGAGACCAAGATCGGCTTTCGTATAGGCGGGTGTTCCGCCGATGTCTTTGCCGTCGAAGCGGATCGACCCTTTCCAGGGGCGGATCAGCCCCATGACGGTGCGCAGCATCGTGGTTTTCCCCACCCCATTACCGCCGACCAGGCAGGTTAATTGTTTCTCCTCAAGCGACAGGGAAGGTCCCCACAGGATCTGCACTTCGCCATAGCCTGCCGCCAGGTCGCGTATTTCCAGGATGCTCATGCTACACCTGTTCTTCCATCAATTGTTCCGCAATACGCGGATCTCCCAAATACGCCTCGATCACGCGCTGATTGCCGGCGATCTCCTGTGGCGTTCCCTCGGCGATCAGTTGACCGTAATCCAGCACAATAATGCGATCAGAGACGTTCATAATCGCTTTCATCACGTGCTCGATCATCAGGATCGTAATGCCCTGATCCCGGATCTTCAGAATGGTTTGCACCATGCCATCGATCTCGGCAGGATTGAGACCGGCGAGCACCTCATCGAGCAAGAGCAGATGCGGACGGGCAGCCAGCGCGCGCGCCATCTCCAGGCGTTTCTTCTGCGCGACGTTGAGACTGCCGGCCAGTTGATCGGCGCGCGCGTCGAGACCGACGAACGTCAGCACCTCATCGGCAATCTCGCGCGCCTGATGGAGCGGACGGTTCTCGTGCCCGAAACAGGCGCCAACCATCACATTTTCGCGCACGGTCAGGTCATTGAGCGGGCGCACGATCTGATGGGTGCGCGCCATGCCCATTTTGGCGAGATGATATGGCTTCTTGCCGGTGACATCCTGTCCATGAAAAAGAACCCGCCCGCCATCCGGCTTATAGACGCCGTTGATCGTGTTGAACAGGGTCGTCTTGCCAGCGCCGTTGGGGCCGATCAATCCCAGGATCTGGCCCTTTGGCAGATCGAACGACACCTGCGTCAGCGCCTGAAGACCACCGAATCGTTTGGTCACATCGCGGACCTGTAAGAGAACGCTCATGTCAGCACCCTCCGCAACGGCGCAAAGCGACGACGCAGCCATCCAACCAGTCCTGCCGGAATGAAGAGAACGATGATGAGCAGCAGAATGCCGGAGATCACCAGTTGGAAAT
>CALGYB010000098.1 GCA_937935075.1 uncultured Roseiflexus sp.
AGCAACCACGAAGGTCACCAAGGGACACGAAGGAACTGCGCTTCATGGTGCTTCCCCTTCGTGCACTTCGTGTCCCTGGTGGTGAAGCCTCTGTGCAGCAACCACGAAGGTCACCAAGGGACACGAAGGAACTGCGCTTCATGATGCTTCCCCTTCGTGCACTTCGCGTCCCTGGCGGTGAAGCCGATGTGCAGTGGACTCAAGCATGGTTTTTGCAGACATATTCCGCCAGCCACTCGTCCGCCCGGCAGCTGAAGCTGCGGGCTACTGCTGCAAAGCCCGCCTGCACGAGTTCAACCAGGCGATACCGGATGATGTGCTCAAAAACCATATATTGTACAAATGACCGCGTATTCGTATGAGAACTGAGGGGTTAGGGGAACCTGCACATCTGCCCACCTGGAACTTGCTCGCCGTCCGCCGTCCCACGCGGTCAACGGGCGCCACCGCGCGCCACGCTTGCCGTCCGCCGTCTCACGCGGTCAACGGGCGCCATTCCACAGGTAACGATTACCTTCAACTCTTCACAGTGTCACTCTGCTCCATTCACGGAGGTGTTGATTTGCCCACCTCCTCATACGACAGTTCCACGGCAGGGAGAGCGATACACATCACCGAACCGTCACTCCCGGTGTGCTCGAGCCAGATCTGACCGCCGAGCATCTCGATGTCACGGCGCGCCAGGCTCAACCCCAAACCAACACCCGGCTGCTCCGCCAGCGCGCGGGTGCGACGACCACGATAAAATGCGTTAAACAACAAATCACGTTCATCAGGCGGAATGCCGGGTCCCTGATCCTTGACCGTAATAATGGCAAGACCGTCCCGCACATCTGCGGTAATGATCACTGTTCCCTTGTCGCTATACCGGACAGCATTATCAATCACCTCATGCAACGCACGACGCAGATTGGTGACCTCCCCCCAGACTGCGAGTCCTTCTGGCGCCTGCACTTGTAGACACAGCCCTTTTGCGCGCACAGAGGGCATGAATGACTCGGCCATCTCTTCGAGCAATGGCAGCAGTTCAATCGATGACGAGGGGCGATGCATGTGGGCTGTGGCATTCTCGAAGGTGTGATCGAGCAGAAGCACGCGATCAACCAGGGCTTCGAGCTGCAGAATACTGTTGCGCACGACGTGGCTAAGGTCGCGCATCAGTTCAGGTTGATGCGTGAGCAGTTGCAATGCAAGCGAAAGGCTTGTGACCGGTGTGCGCAGTTCGTGCCCGACATGCTCGATGAACTCGTCTTTCAGTTTGTCCAGTCGGCGTAGTTGATTGTTGAGACGCGCAATCTCGGTATAGGCGCGCGTATTCTCGATAGCGCTGGCGATGGCAGGCGTCAGCGTGATGAGCAGGCTGATCGTCTGGCGCGAATAGCCCCGGCGGCTCATCGGCCATCCGCACCCATACATTCCAACCAAACGACCGCCAATCCGCAGCGGAAAAAGAAGCCCTATGCCCTGCGCAACGAAAGGGCGCGCCCACTCATCCTCGGCATGGGCAGGAATACGCAGATAATCCGTGCAGCGACGCACTTTACCGATGCTCGCTCCCTGCGCCAGGATCGTTGCACCTGGCAGATGCGCTTCCTGACCAATTGCGACGAACATCTGATCTTCCGGCGGCTCGAGCATCCAGAGGGTCGCACGGTACAACCGTAACCGGTGCGGGAGATCATCGATGAGGAGGACGCGCAACGCAGCAGGCTCGATCGCACGGCTGAGCGCAGCGCTGAATTCGCGCAGGATTTCCTCGCTATCTTGCCAGCGCAGGCGCAGCAGCCAGTTGCTCAGAATGACCAACCGCCGCCGCAAGGGAACGACCGAAACGGCTATCCCAACCGACGCCAGCATATGCACCGTCATCTGGTCCTGGACGCCGCTCCGGCGCAGGATCGTCATCAGTCCGAGGTACAGGGCGATCAGGAGGAGCGCCAGACTGACATTGACCACTACCATGCCAAGCAGTCGCGCCCGCAAATATGTATCAACCAGGGTCGATCTGCGCTCCATGGTTCTCTCTCACGCATAGTTCCCCGCATGAAAGAAAACGCACTATGGATTGTCGCAGGTACGATGAAGTCCCTGCTTTCGAGGCTATCCGAAAGATCGCCATGTGACGGGAGGCGAAGGCGACGATCGGGTGAGGCGAACACCGCCAGCACATCCTGGCAGCATCAGGGGAGGCGCCCCTCGGTCTTATGGAGGCAGGTTGTTCCGGCGCGCTCTTGCGTTCTATCGCCCATTGCGCGCATCAGAATGCCGGTACGGACGAAGCGCCGCCTCGCTCCAACGGTTCCCTTCTCCTGCGGGAGGAGAAAAAGGGACCTCTCACGTGGAGCGTTTTTTACAGCAGCAGGGCGGGTCTGAGACCCGCCCTACGAGTTGCTGGACAACGTCAGCCGCCACGGGCAATGATTGTGCACCATCGGGTTGATGCTCTATGAGACATGAACGCCATCGGCGGAAGGCGAATATGCCGAAATCTCACCAGGCAGCGCGCAGGATAGCCAGCGCGTCTTCATACTCCACCGGGCGCGGGTTGCTCATGATGGCGCCATCCATCAAGGTTCCCTCGGCGAGCGCAGACAACGCATCCTCGGGCACGCCAACGTCGCGCAGGCGCGTAGGCAAGCCGCAATCATCGGCAAGTTTAGCGACAGCGGCGATCCCGTCAGCAATGACATCCTCTTCGGGGCGCCCGCCTGCGTTGACGCCCATCGCCCGCGCAATCCGAACCATGCGGTTGGGAACAACCGAAGCGTTGAAGCGCATGCCGTGCGGCAGGAGAATCGAATTGGCCGTACCGTGATGGACGTGATATGTTGCGCCGACGGTGTGCGAGGCGGCATGAATGATGCCGGTATTAACACCAATGCCTGTTGTTGAAAACGCAATCCCCGCCATAGCGGCAGCGATCAACATATTGCCGCGCGCTTCGAGATCATCGCCGTTGTGCGTGGCTGCGCGCAGGTAGTTCGAGATCATGTCGATCGCCTGCAGCGCCAGGCTGTCGGTAATCGGGTTGGCGCCGACGCCGACGAACGTCTCGACGGCGTGGCTGAGCGCGTCCATACCGGTGGCTGCCGTCAGGCGCGGCGGCAGGGTGCGCGTCATCTCCGGATCGAGGATGGCCAGTTCGGGTCCCAGGTATGGGCTGAGGAAGAAGAGTTTCTGTTCGGACTGCTCATCACGAATGACTGCGACCGGCGTGACTTCGCTGCCGGTGCCGGCTGTCGTCGGAATGGCAATCATAGGAAAGAGCGGGCGCGTGAGCAAATTCGCGCCCTGATAGTCGTACAGGGCGCCGCCCTCGGTCAACAGGATACGCATTGCTTTGGCGGTATCGATAGCAGAACCGCCGCCAACCGCGATCAGCACGTCGGCGCCCGCCTCGCGCGCCACGGCGGCGCCCTGCTCAACCGTGGCCACCGACGAGTCAGGCGGAACATCGGTAAAGGCGCCGGCAACATCGATAGCGCCTTCCAGACCTTCGCGCACCCGGTCGAGCAATCCCGCCTGCACTACACCGGGATCGGCAACGAGCAGCGCGCGCTGAACGCCCATTTGCGAAACTTCGTTGGCAAATTCACGCGCCAGGCCGATCTTGTACATCAATCGGGTGCGCATGTGGTACTCGAAAAAGTCGATCATGTCACTCCTCCTGAAGCCCCTCTCGAACTCGACGAAGTAAAGCGCGGCACTCGACCGCATACTCTGCCAGCGCGTGATCGCCGCGAGCGCGAGCGCCGGCAGCCAGTTCGAACAGCGCAGTATGCGCCGCATCTGTCAGCAGTGCAGGATACTCGCTGACGACCGCCACCAGTGCGTCGGCCTCGTGACCGGCGCGCAAAAGCGCATCGATTGCCTGACGCAGCCCTTCGTCGCCGGTCATATCGGCGCGCAGGCGCGCAAGCGCATCGCGGCGCAGTTCGATCGCCTGCGCCAGATGTTCGTTCCCTTCATCCAGCGCTGCATCGACACGCGCTGCCAGTTCATCGTCCACCCATGGCTCGAGCAGCGTCGGATAATCGGAGACGGCTTCACGTAGCACACGCGGGCTTTCGGCGCGCAAAAACGCCTGATACGCCTGATCCGTGAGATGCAACGCTGCGGACTCAGGGCTGGAAGACGCAGCGGTCAGAAGAGCGGCGGAATGATCGTGCCGATCGCCGGACAAGATGCCGGCGCGCACATCATTGAGCAGGACGCGCGCCTCTGTCAGCGCCCGAGCGATGTCGTGCTCCGCCTGAGCGCGTGCGACGCCGATGAGTTGTTCGATGACGATATCAGCCTCTGGCGTTGCGAGTGCAGGATGCCGATCGACCACTGCGGCAGCCTCTGCAGCGGTGTCGGCGGCAAGCAGTTCCTCGATAGCAACGACGATAGCATCAGACGCGGAGGAGACGTCTGAAGGTTCAGCCGGTGGAGAAGATGTCTGGACGGTGCGGGAGCGATCCGGGGCGCTCTGCGAACGCGGAGCGAAGCGTCTGCCACGATGCAGCATCGCTTTGCGCACGCCACCGGCTTCGACTTCCACCTGCACATCACCAAGGTAGGGGAGACGCGCCTCTTCGGGGAGGCTGCCGACCAGCGCATACAGCAGTTCTTGCGCCCGTTCACGCCACACATGCTCCGGGACACCGGCGGGCGCCGCAAAATAGACGCGCCGCCCGTCCGGATCGTGGACGAGCAGCGGGCCGCCTGCGTCCGCCCGATGACCGCACTGCGGGCACGTCACCACATTCAGTTCGCCCGACAGCAGCATATCGGCCAGATCGGGACGTTCCCGCGCATCGAGGAGCGTCCAGATTTCCGCCTCGAACGGCATACGGCAGACCGGACAGGTCAGCGAAGCAAGTTCGGCATACGAGATCGACATACCAGTAACAGGCGACAGACCCCACCCAACCGGTCGACTGAGCGTCTGTCGCCTTCCCTCCATCAAACGCTGCGCGGGAACGGCACAGCATCATGAATTGGCGGACGGTGCGCCTGCTGGTTCCATCGCCTGCGCCGGCGCGCCGGCAAGTTTCGCCTTTTCTTCTTCCACCAGCACGCGCCGCAGCACTTTACCGACCATCGTCTTGGGCAGTTCGGCGCGGAACTCGACCTCGCGCGGCACCTTGTACGGCGCCAGCTGCTGTTTGCAGAACTCGCGGATCTCGTCCGGCGTCGCACTCTCGCCCGGCTTGAGCACAATGAACGCCTTGATCGTGTCATCGCCGCGGGTTGGATGTGGAATACCGACGACCACCGCCTCGAGCACCTTGGGATGCGTGAAGAGCACTTCCTCGACATCACGCGGCAGGACCTTGTACCCCGACGCAATCATCATATCCTTCTTGCGGTCTACGATGTAGAAGTACCCTTCCTCATCGACCTTGCAAATATCGCCGGTGCGCAGCCAGCCATCGGGAGTGAACGTCGCTTCGGTCTCTTCGGGGCGATTCCAGTACCCCTTCATCACCATCGGACCCTTGACGACCAGTTCGCCTTCTTTATCCGAGCCGAACGGAATATCTTCGCCTGTTTCCAGATCGATGATCTTCGCATCGACATCCGGCAACGGAATGCCAATCGACCCCTTCTTGCGCTTACCGAACACCGGGTTGCAGTGCGAGACCGGCGAGAGTTCCGTCATACCGAAGCCTTCAACCAGGCGTCCGCCGGTAATCTGACCAAACTTCTCTTGCACTTCGATGGGCAACGGCGCCGAACCGCTGATACAGGCTTTGATCGACTTCAGATCGTACTCATTGATGCGCGGATGATTGACGATGCGAATATACATCGCCGGCACGCCTGGGAAGAGGGTCGAGCGTTCGTGCTGCAACACCTCCATGACGTGATCGAGTTCACGCGGGTTGGGGACAATCGTCAACTCACCACCGAGATAGAGACCGTAGATCATCGCCACCGTCATGCCATAGACGTGGAAGAACGGAATGGCGCACATCATCTTTTCGGCGCCATAATCGGTCTTCGTCAGCCAAGAGGCGACCTGCACCGTATTCGCCACCAGATTGTAGTGGGTCAGCATCGCCGCCTTGGGCAAACCCGTCGTCCCGCCGGTATACTGGAACAACGCAACGTCTTCGGGCTGCACATCGACTGCGGGCGGATTGGGACCATAGCGTTCGAGGAGATGCTGGAACAGGTACACGCTCGAGTCCTTCGAGACATCGACCCAATCCGGTTGTTTGCTCTGTTTAGCGTGCACCAGGAAGCGCGACAGGGGACCAAGGGTATCGTAGATATACGCCACAATAACGCGCTTGAGCGGCGTTTCGGCGCGAATTTCCTGCAGGCGCGGATAGAACAGGTTCAGCAGCACAATCGTCTCGGATCCGCTATCGACCAGTTGATGCTTCAATTCGCGTGCGGTGTACGTTGGATTGTTATTGACGACGATGGCGCCGATACGCATTGCCGCAAAGAACGCAATCACATAGTGCGGCGAGTTGGGCAGCATCAGCGCCACGCGATCGCCCTTGCGCACACCCAGCTGATAGAGGGCATTGGCAAAGCGATCGACCATTTCATTGAGCTTCTGGTAGGTCATCTTACCGCCGACGGTGTACAGACCACGCGCCAGGTAGCTCAGCACAAAGTTCGTCGCGGTATTGTATGGATACTTTCTCGTACTCTCTGCCAGGAAGTGGTTCAGGGTGACATGAGGGATTTCGACAGAACGCGGCACATTCGGCTCATAGCTCGCAAACCAGGGGCGATCCATACTGTTGTTCATGATACATGCTCCTTCGCATGGCGTCAGGCGGCGCACCAGACCCCATCAACTCTTTTACCTCAATCAGACGAAATTAGCGCCGTCGAGCGAACGTTCCACCCGCTGTGCTGCCAGGCGGATGCGCCTGGCAGCGCCATGTCTCTGCGCCCGTGACGTTTACACGTCGTCGCGCAACCAACCGCGCTCACGCGCAATAAACTTGATGGTGGCATCATCAGGCGGGTACAGACCGGCAGCCTGATAGGCGTACGCCAGCAGCGCCGCTCCACCGATCATGCCGATACCCAGGCCGATAAGAAACGCTAGTGCGCCCACAACGTTGCGCATGACCGAAACTCCTCTCGCGGTATCCTAAGCCTCACCCTGCTTGCCTGAGAACAGGTGCACCCGTATGATACCGCACAGCGCGCCCTTGCGTCAACTGCTTTCGGACGCGGCGCGTCATCTGCAGGGCGGCCCGGAATGCGCGGTTGTGTTCGCATCAAACAGCGCTGTGCTATAATACATGTCGGTCGCCCCGAACTCACTGGAGAGTCGACGACACACGGCGCCGGCGCCATCGTTGCTGACCTGCCGCTTTTCCCAGGCGCATCTTCTCCATGAGGACGGGTTTCGTCCAGGCATAAACAAAGGCGGAGGTGCGTCATGCTTGCCAGAGCCTATGTACTGATCGAAGCCGAAGCCGGACATGTAAGCTCAGTCCTTGCCACGTTGCGCGCGATCAAAGGCATCACCCTTGCCGATCCGGTGACCGGTCCATACGACATTATCGTGACGATCGAAGTTCCCGACCAGCGCGACATTGGTCGTCTGGTGATGAATGAACTGCACGGCATTCCAGGAATCAAGCGCACAGTGACGTGTCTGGCGATCTGAAATCGAAAGACGGATACCGCCCAGGGCGCAGAACTGTCGAAGAACGGGTTGTTGCCAGATGCGACAGGTTTGCGGCTGTTCGACGTACTGCAACAGGGTGATACGGTGCCCCGGCTCAACGGAAAACCAGAGTTTGCGGTGATCGGTCTCGGGCGATTCGGCAGCAGTCTGGCACTGACGCTCGCCGAACGCGGGTTCAGCGTCCTGGGCATCGACCGCGACCGTGCCATCGTTCAGTCGCTGGCTGATCGTTTGACCCAAACCGTGGCCCTCGACTCGACCGATGAGCATGCGTTGCGCGCCGTTGATATTCCTTCGTTCGATACCGTCGTTGTCGCCATCGGATCGAACTTCGAGGCGAACCTGCTGACCACCGTGGCTGTCAAATCCCTGGGAGTGCCACACGTCATCTGCAAAGCGACGACTGATCGCCAGCGAACGATCCTGCTGCGGGTCGGCGCCGATCGCGTCATTCTGCCGGAACATGAAGCCGGCTGCCGCCTGGCGCAGGAACTTGCCGCTCCCGGCATGGTCGATCAGATCGCACTGGGTGTCGAGCACAGCATCACCGAACTGCGTGTTCCGTCATCGTTCGTTGGTCATACATTGCGCGAATGCGATTTACGCCGTCGGTATGGGGTGACCGTCCTGGCGGTCAAACGCGGCGAGCATCTGACGGTTTTTCCGGCGCCGGATTTCACCTTTGCGCACGGCGATCTGCTGGCGGTTATTGGTGAGAATCAGAGCGTTGTACGGATTGCCGAATTGAAATGAGCTTCTTGCCGCGCTCATCGGTGCGCCCATCCTCTCGACGACGCCCCATGCCGGCAGCGTTACGCCTGGTGATCGGACTGGCGATCCTGGTTGCTGCAGGCACGCTGACGCTTATGCTGCCGGGAATAGGCGCCGAGCGGCCCCTGCACTGGAACGAGGCGCTGTTCACCGCAGTCTCAGCCTTGAGCGTGACTGGTCTTTCGATTATTACCCCCGTCTACGACCTCAGCCTCGCCGGACAGATTGTGCTCTTAATGCTGATTCAGATCGGCGGCGTCGGGTTCATGGTCATGGCAGTGATTGTCTTTCAGTTGCTGGGAAGACGGATCACCCTCACCGATCGCCTGGCGCTGACCGACTCCATGGGGTTGCTGGTGCCCGGCGCGATTGTGCAGTTGGTGCAGCGCGTCCTGCTGACCGTGCTGCTGATCGAGTCGATCGGCGCGGCATTGCTCTGGCTCCACTGGCGCGATATGCTGGGACCGGAACGCGCCCTGCTGTATGCGATCTTCCACTCGGTATCCGCCTTTTGCAACGCCGGTTTCGACCTGTTCAGCGGGTTGCCGCAGCACCCCTACGGTATTCCCAACGATAGCGTAACACTGGCGATCCTGGGGACCCTGATCTTCCTCGGCGGTCTGGGCATCCCCGTGCTGGCGGAACTGCTCACCTTCTGGCGCATCCGCTTTTCGCTCCATACCCGCATTACGCTGACCGTCGTCATCACGCTGGTGCTGATTGGCGCGTGCGGATTATTCCTGACGGAACAGCAACCTGACCATCCCCTGGCACACGAGCCGCTGGACCGGAAGGTCGCCCTGGCGCTCTTTCAATCTATTTCGACCCGCACTGCCGGGTTCACTGCATTGCAGCCGCTCGATGATCTATCGCCCGCCGGTCAGTTGCTGACGATTGTGCTGATGTTCATCGGATGTGCGCCGGCATCGATGGGCGGTGGCATTACGACCGGAACGTTTGCAGTGTTGATGCTGGCAGTTGGCGCATATGCGCGCGGTCTGGCGTCGCCGCAGATTGGCGGGCGCACCCTGGCGCCCCACACAGTGCGCAAAGCCGCAGCCATCCTGACGGTCTCGCTTCTGGTTGTGCTGACAGCCACCTGGCTGATCCTGGTGACGCACGAAGCGTCGCTCAATGATGCGCTGTTCGAGGTGGTGTCGGCGTTTGCCACCTGTGGTCTCTCACTGAAGCTGACCGGTGAGTTGAACCTGTTCGGACAACTGGTCATCTGCGTCATGATGTTCTGGGGGCGTCTGGGGGCCTTGACGCTGGTCGTGGCGCTGGCGCGCCAGCGCCCACAACTGGTGGCATACCCGGAAGAGCAGGTGCTCATCGGGTAACGCTGGCTATCGTCATCATGCGTTGAAGATCAGGGCGTTGAGCAGCAGGGTCAATCCGATCAGGATCAGTGCAGTGACCAGAACCGCAATCGTCTGCGCCACGCCCAAGGGCAGTGATCGAACGGCCACCAGCGATGTCTTGCGTACTTCCGGCGACGACTGTACCATTGGCATCCCTCCTGTTTTTTCTTTTAGCATACTGGTACATTCGTCACGAGAAAAGGGCATGGCATCCCGGACACAAGCGGGGAAAACTTCCCGGCGGCGTGAGAGGTTCGTTGTGAGAGACTGCCCGGAACATCCGGCGGGGTGGGCGAAGGCAATGCCTTGCCCACCCTGCTGCACGTTATGCGGCGATTTTTCGGATAGCCTATCCGCTTACGCGAAAGCGTCATGAGGCAAGTCGCTTTCGCGCCCATAACCTCACAATCCAGAGCGATTCGTTCTGATGCGCCGGCGAACGTAGACCGACGGCGGCTCGCCGAAGTGTTGCCGGAAGACGCGGCTGAAGTGGGGCAGATCGTGAAAACCCCAGCGTGTGGCGATGTCGCGAATGCTGCCACGGTCGCCGCCGTGCCGGAGCAATTCGCTTCGGATCGCTTCCAGACGGCGAATCGTGATCCAGCGAGCGACCGTGATGCCGGTTGACGCGAAGAGCGTATGCAGATAGCGAACGGAGATTCCAAATCGATCAGCAATGGATTGCGGGCTGAGTTGATCGTCATCGAGGCAACGTTCGATGTAGGCGCAGATAGCGGTAAGCAACTTGCGGCGATGAGTCGACAGACGACCGCCAAGCGTCTGCTCACTGCGAAGCCACACAATGATCGCGTCAATTGCGCCATCTCCCAGCGCCTGGCGCTGCTCATCGCTGAGCAATGGCGCCTGCGACGCAAAGGCTGCCAGCATATGGGCGCAGATGGCGCCGCCTCCCTGGGCAGCCGACAGCCTCCTCCCGGTCAGATCCATGATGCTGCCGAGCCGGGCGGTCAGCGTGGCTGCGGGAAGCAGCGCGAGCAAAGCGCGCCCTGGAGGACGCGGCGCGAGCGTCAGTGAAGCGCCCCCATCCCACAACCAGCCAGCGCCGGGTTCCAATTCAGTGTGCTGTTTCTGATACGTTGATCCTGTCTCTTCGACGCTGATCGCTAGCGCACCGCCATCAGCCAGCACCAGCATCATTGTGCGCGGTTCGGATGCCGGTGCAGGCGTAAAATGGGCCGCCTGCTCCAGCCATGCCACCTCAATCGCCCCATAGTTCCACGGGGCAGGCTCCACATCGTTGTGCCGCTTCACACTGTCTCCGTTGCCAGCCAACCGTTCGCGGAGATTGTGCGCGAACAGACAAGAAACTGTTCACTGAGAGTCATACATGACAGAGGGATTTCTGCCATGATAGCAGGGATCCCATAAATCCTCAACTTTCATACCGCCTGCAGCGAGCAAAGGAGCACACCGCATGAGCAACGGCACGGGGTCTCGTCCGCGCATTCTGGCGATTGACGCCGGAGGCACGATGACCGATACGTTCATCATCAATGAACGCGGCGAATTTGTCGTCGGCAAAGCGCAGACTACGCCTCACGACGAGTCGATTGGCTTTCTCAATTCGGCGCGCGATGCGCTGCACTATTGGGGCATGAGCGTGGAAGACGCCTTCAGCGCAATGGTCAGCGGCATCTACTCAGGTACGGCAATGCTCAACCGTCTGCTCGAGCGCAAAGGGCGCAAGGTTGGAGTGATTGTCACCGCCGGAATGGAAGATTACCTGCGCATGGAGCGCGCCATCCAGACGTATTTGGGGTACTCCTATTCAGATCGGCTGCACATCGTGACCCATCGCCACAACCCGCCGCTGGTTCCGCGCAAACGCATCTTTGGCGTGCGTGAGCGGATTGATGTCTTCGGCAAAGTTGCCATTCCGCTCTATGAGCATGAGGTGCGTGCAGCGGTCGAACAGTTGCTGCGGATGGACGTGGACTCGATCGTGGTCAATCTGATCTACTCCTTCAAGAACCCCGTGCACGAGCAGCGCGTGCGCGAGATTGCCGAGGAGGTGATGGCAGCAGAGGGGCGAAGCGCGCCAGTCTATCTGTCGTCGGAGTTGTACCCGCTGCGCGCCGATTTTCCACGTCTGAATGCAACGCTTCTCGAAGCCTACGCTGCTGAACCTTCACGCGAGCAGTTGCAGAAGGTGCGATCTGTGACGCGCGCCCACGGTGCGAAGTTCGACCTACGGGTCATGGCCAGTCACGGCGGCACGATTTCCATCGATGCGCGCGAACTGGCGCGCACCCTGATCTCGGGTCCTATCGGCGGAGTCATTGGCGCGAAGTATTTGGCGGAACGGATCGGGGTGCAGAATGTCGCCTGCACTGACATCGGCGGCACGTCGTTCGATATTGCGCTGATTACCGATGGCGAGTTCCAGATCAAGAACGTGCCGGATGTCGCACGATTTCTGCTCAACATCCCACTGGTGCAGATCGACTCGGTCGGCGCGGGCACCGGTTCATTCGTGCGGGTCAACCCAGGCAACCGACGTATCGAGATTGGACCCGACAGCGCCGGTGCGCGGGTCGGCGTGTGTTATCCCGAAGGCGGCGTCGATACGGTCACGATCAGCGATTGCAATGTCGTGCTGGGCTATCTCAACCCCGACAACTTCCTGGGCGGCGAGATTCGCCTTGATCGGCAGCGGGCAATCGCTGCCGTGCAGCAACAGATCGCCGAACCGCTTGGCCTCGATGTCTACGCCGCAGCGGCAGGCGTGGTCGAGCTGTTCGAGGATAATCTGAAGAACGATCTGCTGGGACGAATCATTGGCAAGGGGTACGGTCCGGAGAATTACACCCTGCTTTCCTACGGCGGCGGCGGACCACTGCACGTGAGCGGATATTCGGCAGGTCTCAACTTCGAGGATGTGCTCATCCCAACCTGGGCGCCGGGCTTCTCGGCATTCGGGTGCGCCTGTGGCGATTTCGAGTATCGCTATGATCGCTCGATTGATCTGCCAATCTTCCCTGGCATCGACGATGCCACGCGGATGCACCTCGGTGCGGTCATCAATGCCGCCTGGGATGCGCTTGCCGATCAGGTGGCCGCCGAATTCGCCAAGAGCGGCATTCCGCGTGAACAGATCCACTTCAAGCCGGCTATTCGCATGCAGTACTATGGGCAACTCAACGACCTGGAGTTTCGTTCACCCGTACAGCGGATCGAGGATCCAGGCGATATCCTTCAGTTGCTTCACGCCTTTGATACCCTGTATGCCAAAATCTACTACAACGCGGCACGCACGCCCGATTTCGGCTACCTGGCAACGCGGGCAATCATGACCGGCTCGGTGGACGTGGAAAAACCTGCGCTGCCGCATCGCGCCGAGGCAGGTCCCGTCCCCGATCCAGAGGCGCAGGTCGGCACTCGTGAGGTCTACTGGAAAGGCGCCTGGATCGCAACGCCAATCTTTGCCATGGATCGCCTGCATGCGGGGAACCAGATCGTCGGGCCGGCGATTATCGAAGCGCCCGCATGCACCCTGGTCGTTCCACCTGGTCGAAAGGTGCGGCTCGACCAGAATGACATTTTCCATATGCGACCAGCCTGATACAGAAAACAGACGCAGATCATCAACAACCGTTGGAGGAGACATCTCACATGACGATGACAAGCGACACAACTGCGGGCGTCGGGATTGGCTGGGGCAAACGATCGCTTCGGTCGATGCTGGAGGAGAGTGAGCGCCTTTTTGCTGAAACCGGGCGCTATTATGGCATCGAGCGCCTGACGCTCAAGGAAGAAGATCCGATTCGCTACGAGAAACTCTTCTCGCGTCTGCGCGGCGGCATGGTCAATGCCCGTGAAACGGCGCTGAACATCTCTGCATCGCCGATTGTGCGCGAGATCGGCGAACTGTGCTTCGCCCTCTACACCCCTGAAGGCGACAGCATTACCCTCTCGACCGGAATTATGGTCCACGTGCATACCATGTCCGATGCGATCAAATGGATGATCCGCAACAACTACGAAGAGAATCCTGGTATCGAAGACGGCGACATCTTCTGCAATAACGACGCTTTCATCGGCGATGTCCACAATGCCGACGTTCAGGACATTCTACCGATCTTCTGGGAAGGGGAGCTGATCGGTTGGGCGGCGGGCGTGACCCATGTGATCGATGTGGGCGCGCCGTTGCCCTCTGGTATGCCGATGGGTCCCATTCATCGCTACGAAGATGGTTTCATGCTCTCGGCGCAGAAAGTCGGCTCGAAGAACCGGCTGCACCGCGACTATGAACTACGCTGCCAGACCGCCGTGCGCCTGCCGTTCTACTGGATGCTCGACCAGCAGACGCGCATCGCCGGCTGCCAGATGATCAAAGAAGCCGTGCACCGTGTCATCCGTGAGGAAGGCATCGAGACCTACAAACGGTTCATCCGAGAAGTCATCGAAGATGGGCGCCGTTCGTTCGTGCAGCGGGTGAAGGAATTGACCATTCCCGGCACATATAGCGTGCCGAGTTTTATGGATGTGACCTTTGGCGGCGAGGCGGGCCGGTTGCCGCCCGAAGCGGCGAAGGACACATTGATGCATGCGCCGCTGACGGTGGAGATTGGTTCCGAAGGCGAATTCAAGGTCAGTTTCGAGGGCGCGAGCAAGTGGGGCTATCACTCGTTCAATGCGCCGCCAAGCGCGATGCAGGGCGGGTTGTGGGTGTTGCTGACCCAGACGCTCGTGCCCAACGACAAAGTCAACGATGGCGCCTACTTCGCCATCCAGAACAACCTGCCCTATGGATCGTGGGCAAATCCCGACAATAAGTTCTGTTCGGTGAGTATCGCCTGGGTCTACCTCATCCCCGGCTATTCGGGCATCTTCCGCGCTCTGAGCATGGCGTATGTCGGTCGGGGCTACCTGGAAGAGGTCATCGCTGGACACCCCGGCACCTGGAACATGACCCAGGGCGGTGGACCCAATCACTACGGGCAACCAGGCGCCTGGACGAACTTCGAGATGAGTTCGTGCGGCACGTCAGCGCGTTATGTTATGGATGGCGAGGATACCTGCGCAGCCATGTGGAACCCGGAAGGCGACATGGGTGATGTGGAGGCGTGGGAGATCCTCGAACCGCTGCTCTACCTGGGTCGGCGCATTCGCCCCAACTCGTTCGGTCCAGGCAAGTTCCGCGGCGGCAGCGGGTTTGAGTCGATCCGCATGGTGTACAACACCCCCAATCAGGTGCTGTACAACCTTGGTGAAGGCAACGTTTTCCTCGGCACGGGTCTCTTTGGTGGATACCCGGCGTTTGCGGGCTATCGTCAGAGCATCAAGCACACCGACATGGCGCGCCGCATTGCCCATCACCTGCCCTATCCGATCAGCGATGAAGATCCGGAAAACAGCCAGATGATCGCCCACGTCGAGGGTGTGCTCGAACGCGATAAGCGCACCATTCACCTGCCCGACCCCCACGCCGAGTACGATCTCTACCTGAGCGTGCTGCGCGGCGGCAATGGTCTGGGTGATGTGCTGGAACGCGATCCGACGGCAGTCGTGCGCGATCTGAACGAAGGATATCTGCTGCCGCGCTTTGCTGCCAGCACCTATGGCGTGGTTGCGTTCCAGAATGCTGAGGGCGAATGGGAACTGGATGCCGAGGCAACGGAAGAGCGCCGGGCAGCCATGCGGCGCGAGCGTATCGAGCAGAGCATCCCGGTGGAAGAGTGGATCGCTCAGCAACGAACCAGGGTCGAGCAGAAGGACTTCATCGCACCGGTGCGACAGATGTACCAGGAAAGCATGAGCCTCAGCCCGACATGGGCCGCCCACTTCCGCTCGTTCTGGGGTCTGGACGACGACTGGTCGCTGTAAAGTTGCAGAGGAGCGCCATGACGCACTACGATAAATCGACCATCGCCGATCTGGTTGACGGCAGGCTGGAATGGCCGCAACTCAAGGCGATGATGAGCAATTTCAAGGATCCCGACCGGTTCGACACGTATATCGCGGTGTTGCAGGAACGGGTTCCATGGGATGATCAGATCCTGTTGCCGCTGGGACCGCACCTGTTTGTCGTGCGCAAAGCCGATGGCAGCATTGTGACGAAGAGCCGCAGCGGATATGAGTTTGGCGATTACCGGCAGAACTGGAAATTGAAGGCGCGCATTCGCGTGCGCGATACAGAGGCAAGCCTTCAGGAACTCTACCCGGCAATGATGCACTGCACTCCGGGTTGGATGGAGCTGCGCGAGTACATCGATCCGCTCGACGGCACACTCCTCGAGGTTGAGGCGGTACCGCCGGGGTATCCGATCATCCACAGTTTTCAGCCCGATCTGGAGACATTCTATCGCGAGTGGCTGGGACGAGAATTGTAGCCAGAACCCTGCGGGAGGAGCTTATCCTCCTGCAGGGTTGACTCAAGGATCTATGGACACATCACTCTATGCACTGCTGGAACGGCAGGCTGCTGCTCGCGGCGAGCAAATCTATCTCTACTGGCGCGACGAGGAAGTCAGTTATGCAGCGTTTGCCCGGCGGGTGCGCCAGGCTGCTCATGGATTAAGCAGGCTCGGCGTAGGTCACGGCGACAAGGTAGCGCTGTTGCTCGGCAACTGCCCGGAGTTTCTGACCATCTTCTTCGCCTGTACGGCGCTCGGCGCAATCGCAGTGCCAATCAATCCGCGCTTGAAGGCGGAAGAGGTGCAGTACATCCTGCAGAACTCCGATAGTGTGCTGCTGGTCATCGCCGATGCTCTGTCGCCGGTCATCACTCCGGCGCTCGATGGATGCCCATTGCTGCGCCATATCGTTATCGTCGGCGACATTCCGGAACTGTCAATCGGTCTGCCGGCGCATCCCTTTGCCAGCCTCTACGCAGCCGCCGATCATCCCGTCAGCGCGGCTGTCGGACCAGACGACATCGCCAGTATTATCTACACCTCCGGCACCACGGGGCATCCAAAAGGCGTTCTGCTTTCGCACGGCAACTACCTGTTCGATGTCTGGTCGTATGCAACAGCCTGTCAGATCAGCGCAGCGGACCGGCTGCTCTGCATGCTGCCCCTGTTCCACGTCAATGCGCAGGTCGCCAGTGTGCTCTCGGCGCTGCACCAGGGCGGCGCCTTGATTCTCCTGGAAGGCTTCTCACCGCGTGAGTTCCTGCCGGCGCTGGCGCGTTACCGCGCCACCAGTTTCAGCGCCGTGCCAACGATTTACGCTATTCTGAACAACCTTCCCGATGCCGGACAGTACGACCTGAGCAGCCTGCGCGTGTGCATCTGCGGCGCCGCCCCAATGCCGGTCGAGGTCTTCGAGCGCTTCGAGCGGATGTATCGCGCCTTCATTCTGGAAGGGTATGGATTGAGCGAGGGAACATGCGTCAGCACCCTCAATCCCCTCGACGGTCGTCCGCGCAAGATCGGCTCGATTGGTGTGGCGCTCCCCGGACAGGAGGTGCGGATCGTGGATGACCAGGGACAGCCTGTGCCGTCGGGAGTCGTGGGGGAGATCGTCATTCGTGGTCCAAACGTGATGCAGGGATACTACAAGAACCCCGAAGCAACTGCCGCCGCTGTCCGGGATGGATGGCTCTATACCGGTGATCTCGGTTTGTGCGACGCCGATGGCTACTTCTTCATCGTCGGGCGCAAGAAGGAAATGATCATCCGCGGCGGCGAGAATATCTACCCCAAGGAAATCGAGGAAGTGCTCTACCGGCATCCGGCAGTGGCGGAAGCGGCCGTGGTCGGGTTACCCGATCCAATCTGGGGCGAGCAGGTCGCTGCATTCATCGTCCCGCGCCCCGGCGTGCCGGCGGGCGCCGAGGCGATTATCGCATACTGCCGGGAGCATCTGGCTGATTTCAAGTGTCCACAGGTCGTAGAGTTCGTGGAGTCTTTCCCCAAAACAGCAACCGGAAAGATTCAGAAGAACCGGCTGGTGGAGCGGTACGCCGGTCTTCCTGCACACCGTTCGCCTGATGCTGAAAGGAGGGCGACGTCATGACGCACTCTTCAGGATCGAATATCGCGTAACGAGATGCCAGCGCTGTCTCCTCCCTTCACGCCCGTCGTGGATGTTCTTCTTATCTTATCCTCCACGAAGATCACGAGAGAGCGTGAAGCATGACGCTCAACACTCCGCCATCCATAGAGGCGCTCAATCCAGAAACCCTTTGCACCTCCGCGCCCTTGGATGAGGCTTTATCACAGTTCCCGCGCTTCGTGCTCCTTTGTGGCCTTCGTGGATGCTCTTCTTTTCTTCCACCAAGAGCACGAAAGGGCACGAAGCATGAAGCACTACCCTCTCTCTTTTTGTGATCCTTCGTGGTCTGAGTGGATTCCCATTTTCCGATCCACAAACTACAAATACTCGTCACTCATCACCGGCATCACCTGCCCGCATCCCGCACATCCCCCAGCGGACCGGCGCCGCGCTGCGGGCGCTGCGCGGCGCCATCGACACCGCGAAGGGTATGGCGGCGGGTATCGTAGCGCCCCTTGAGTTCGTCAATTGTGGCCTTCGTGGATGCTCTTCTTTTCTTCCACCAAGAGCACGAAAGGGCACGAAGCATGAAGCACTACGCTCTCTCTTTTTGTGATCCTTCGTGGTCTGAGTGGATTCCCATTTTCCGATCCACAAACTACAAATACTCGTCACTCATCACTGGCATCACCTGCCCGCGTCCCGCACATCCCCCAACGGACCGGCGCCGCGCTGCGGGCGCTGCGCGGCGCCATCGACACCGCGAAGGGTATGGCGGCGGGTATCGTAGCGCCCCTTGAGTTCGTCAATAACCGTCCCTTTCCAGCGTGGAACGCCGATCATATACGCCGCGCGCCCGATCATATGCGCAGCGACCGGGGCGGTCAGGAACAGAAAGAGCACCCCCGCAACTGCACGCACCGTAATTGCAATATCGGCGGCCGACACCGCTACTGCCAGCAGAATGCATCCGGCGCCGAGCGACGAAGCCTTGGAAGCCGCCGACATGCGCAGAAAGATGTCGGGCAGGCGAACGATGCCAATTCCTGCCAGCAGGAGCAGGAATGTCCCAATAATCAACAGCACCGAGCTGACAATATCCTGAAACAGGCTGATCATAAGCGTCGCTCCGCGTAATAGGCAAAAGCGATAGTGCCAATGAAGCCGATCAACCCGACGACCAGCGCCGCATCGAGAAAGGCGGGCTGATCATTGATCAGCGCATATGCTGCAAAAATCGCAATCGCAACCGTTCCCATAACATCGAGCGCCACCACCCGATCTGGCAGGCTTGGTCCACGCACCAGGCGGAAGACCGGCAGCGCGACTGCAATGCTCAACAAAGGCAGAATCACCCAGAGCGCAATCATCTGCACCATCAGTTAAACACCTCATACACTAATCGCTCGAAGCCATCCTTGATCCCGCGCCGGAATCGCTCCGGATCGCCAATATCGATTGCGTGCACATACAGGCAACTGCGGTCATCAGCCACATCAAGACTCAACGTGCCCGGCGTTAGCGTGATCAGATTGGCGAGCATCGTAATTTCCGCATCGGAACGAATATCGAGCGGAATAGCGACAATGCCGGGCTTGATCTGCTCGTTCGGCGTCAGCGATACGACGCGAGCCACATTAAGGTTCGCCAGAACGATCTCCCACAGCACGTAGAACACAAAACGGACAATCTGCGGCGCCTTAATGAAATAGCGTTCGCCGCGCAACTGCCGGCGCAGCGCCCAGAGCACGCCATACCCGAGCACAAAACCAAACGCCAGATTAACCGGACTGAACACGCCAGTCAGCGCGCTCCAGGCGATTGCCAGCAGAATATTCAGCAAAAACATGTTCGCACCTCACCGGAGCGCCAGCGAAGCGCTCTGCACCGCTGCAATATACTCCGCCGGATTGAGCAATTGTTCGGCAGCGCGCGCCATCACCTCATAGAACGGCTGGATCGCCACACCCAGGACAATCGTCGCCAGCGCCATGCCGACGGCAGGCGCCACCATCCATCCTGAAAAAGACCCGGCGGCAGCGGGCTGTGCAGAAGCGGCTTCCGCGGCGGGCGCCTTCTTCCAGAAGGCTTCCGCCCAGATCTTCACCATCGAAAAGGCGGTCAGCAACCCCACGCCAAGCGACACGGCGACAACGACATACTGCTCGACCTCCAGCCCGGCCTGCACGAGGATCAGTTTGCCCCAAAAACCGGAGAGCGGCGGAAATCCTGCCAGCGAAAACGCCGAGATCAGAAACAGGATCGCCAGCCACGGATGCGATGCATAGACGCCGCCGAGTTCTTTCAGCTCATAGGACCCACGCAACCGATGCACAATCCCGCTGATCAGAAAGAGATTCATCTTCGCCAGAATGTTATGCACGATGTAATAGATCGCACCCGCCAGCGCCAGCGGCGTAAACAGCCCAAGCCCCATGAGCATGTAGCCGATCTGACTGACAATATGCACCGAGAGAATGCGGCGGAACTCATTCTGCGCCACCGCGCCCAGCACGCCGGTCACCATCGTCAATGCGCCAATCACCAGAATAATCGTATGGGTCAGCGCAATATTCTGCGTGAAGAGCAACGAAAACACTCGGATCAGCGCATAGACGCCCACTTTGGTCAACAGTGCCGAGAAAATGGCCGACACCGCGATGGGCGGCGTATGATACGATGCTGGCAGCCATGAGAAGACCGGGAACATCGCCGCCTTGATGCCGAATGCGACCAGGAACAGCATTGCCAGCGTCGTTACCAGACCGGGCTGATCGAGCAGCGACAACTGCTGGGACAGATCCGCCATGTTGAGCGTTCCTACCGCGCCGTAAGTGATCCCGATAGCGCTCAGAAACAGCGCCGATGATACCAGGTTCAGCGTCACATACTTAATCGCCCCCTCGAGTTGCGCCCGTTCACCGCCTAATGCCATGAGCACGAACGACGACATCAGGAGCACCTCGAACCAGACGAACAGATTGAAGATGTCACCGGTCAGGAACGCGCCGCAGATGCCCATAAACATCAGGTGCAGCAAGGGATAATAACCAAACCGCTCACGCGCCTCGTCCATGCTGCCCAGCGAGTACACCGCGATGGCAAGCGCCGTCACTCCCGTGATGACCACCATAATCGCACTAAAGAGGTCGGCGACGAGCGAAATACCGAATGGCGCGGGCCAGTTGCCCAGCTGCGTCGCCTGTATCCCATTGCGTGACACGCCGTCCAGCAACGCAACCCCGACCGCCAGCAGCAGAGCGGCGCCGGCGACGTTTAGTAGACGGTGAACGTCGCGCCGTCCCCAAAACAACAGCATGACAATGGCGGTCACAAATGGAATGAAAACCGGTAGTATCAACAGAATATCCATGACCATCTCACAAAACAACTCAACTGACTAAGAGAGCGAACCGCCAGATGTTGCCCAACATTGCCCGTGTTGACCGTCCTGCGGCTGACGTTGGCTTCGACAGGCTCAGCCGACGTCAGCCGCTCCACGGTCTTGATGGTCCAGATTTTGGGTGATCGCTCTATGAGAGACTATCCGAACAATCTCCACGCGACGTGCAGCGGGGAGGACGAAAGCAATGCCTTCGTCCTCCCAACGAGTTTTACCGGACGGGTTCTTATTGCTCTGTCGTCCTCAACTCATCAATATCATCCACGCCACAACTGCGGTATGCACGTCGAAAGAGCACAATCGTGAATGCCTGGACGCCAAAGCCGATCACGATTGCGGTCAGAATCAGCGCCTGCGGCAACGGATCGGCGTATGGCGCAATCGGCGCCTCCGCCCCGACGGGAACCAGCGGCGGGTTGCCACGCGTCAGGTGTGAAACGATGAAGATCAGCAAATTGGCGGCATACCCCAGCAGTGCCAGCCCGATAATCATCTTGACGATGCTACGACGCATCATCATATACAATCCGGCGGCATACAGGACGCCAATCACAATCGCCCAGATGAACTCCATCGCTCTACTCTCCTTCCGCCTCGAAGAGGGTGAACATGATCGTTGTGGTAATGCCGATCACCACCAGATACACACCGACATCGAACAGCAGCGGCGTGCCGATTTTACCGATCACCGGCAGAGGTTGCTGATACCAGAGCCCGGTCATGAGCGGCAATCCCAGCGCCAATGCGGGCAATGCACTGACGACCGCAACCAGCAATCCCGACGCGATCAGGCTCTTTGGGTCGAACCGCAGGGCGTTCTGCGCCTGTGCAACACCGTACACCGCAGCGTAGAGCGTAAAGGCGGCGCCGGCGACCAGACCGCCGACAAATCCGCCGCCTGGCTCGTTATGGCCGCGCATGAGCAGAAAGATCGAAAAGATCAGCATGAGCGGCAAGAGCAGGCGGGTTGCAGTAGCCAGAATAAGCGAAGGCATCGAGGTCACCTGTTATGCATCAATCGTCTTGGCGCGTTCTCGTCGGGCCCCGTTGTCGGCGACGCCATCGTGCAGTTCATCAGGCGCCTCGCGCGGCTCATGTTCCGGCGCCATCACCAGTTTGAGCAGCGCAAAGATGCCGATTGCAGCCAATCCCAGCACGACGATCTCGCCCAGGGTGTCGAGTGCGCGGAAATCGACCAGAATAACATTCACCACATTGCGGCCAAAACCCTGAGGAACGCTGTTCTCCGCCAGAAATTCGCTCACACGCGACTCGGTCGGCGCGCTCAGCGCCATCAGCGTGAGCACGGTCATCAGCACACCGCCGGCAATCGCAAGTGCAGCGGAACGCACCCGCGCGCCCATGGTCGACAGATTGTTGAACCGCGGCAGACGATACACCACCAGCACAAACAGAATGGCAACCAGGGTCTCGACGGCGAACTGCGTGATTGCCAGATCGGGCCCGCTGAAGAGCAGGAACGCCAGCGCCAGTCCATACCCGACAAACCCCAGACCGACAACGGCGGCCATACGCGATGTCGCCCGAAGAACGAAGAGCGTGGCTGCGATGATGATCAGCGCCACCATCAGTTCATACAGACGCACATCAGTCCAGTCTGCCGGGATGGTGATGACAACCCGCTCGACCGCCAGCGTCAATGTCGTCAGTACCAGAACGGTAAAGATAATCAGACCGATGTAAAACCGCAAATACCCATTTTGCAGCACACGCGTCTGCCAGGCTGCCAGCGCGAGCATACCATTGACGGCGCGCTGATACCACCCCTCCGCACCCCATGGCGCCAGCGGCGCCGTGGCAGCGGCGAGACGCCCGAAGATGCCGCGCGCGCGATACAATCCCGCGCCGACCAGGAGCGTCACCACGCTCAGCGCCAGCGCCTGACCGGCTGCCCCTTCGATGCCAGCCCACAGGAGCAGTTCAATCTCTTTCGTCTTCCCGATCACTGCGCTGGTTGCAGGTCCAATCAGGGCATTCCCGATCTGAACCGAGAACAAGCCGGCGCCAAGCCCGGCGAGCGCCAGCGCGACCGGTCCCATCCGCATGCTCAACGGCGCCTCATGCGCCTGCTTCGGCGTAGAAGCCGGTGGACCAAAGAACACCCGCAGCGTCGCCAGACCAGCGGCGACCACCGTGAGGATGTTCGTCAGGAGCGCCGCCAGGATCAGTATCGGCTCTCCCAGGTTGGCCTTGTACTGGACCTCTTTGGCGATGAACCCGAACATCGGCGGCAAGCCGGCCATCGAAATCGCAGCCAGCATGCCTGCGGCAGCCGTGATCGGCATAGCGGCGCGCAGTCCGCCAAGGTTCGCAATGTCGCGCGTGCCGGTCTCGTGATCGACCGACCCGGCAACCTGGAACAACGCGCCCTTGTACAGCGCATGGCTGAGGGTAAAGACCATCGCCGCCTTGAGCGCATCGTCGGCGCCGATGCCGATGAGCGTGACCAGCGTACCCAGCGCCGAGACCGTGGTGTAGGCCAGAATGCGCTTCAGATCGGTCTGCTGCACTGCCAGCAACGAGCCGACGATCATAGTCGCGCTGCCAAAGCCGGTCAACAGCAGTTGCCACGCCTCAGTGCCGCCAAGCGCCGGGTTGAGCCGCGCCAGCAGAAAAACGCCAGCCTTCACCATCGTTGCCGAGTGCAGGTAGGAACTGACGGGCGTCGGCGCTTCCATCGCGCCGGGAAGCCAGAAGTGAAACGGGAATTGCGCCGATTTGGTGAACGCGCCGAATAAGACCAGCGCCAGGATGCCGCCGTACAGCGGATGCGCACGCACCACATCACCCTGCGTCAGGATCTCGCTGATCTCCAATGTCCCGGCGACTTTGCCAAGAAGCACAATCCCCGCCAGTAGCGCCAGACCGCCAATGCCGGTCACCAGCAGGCTTTGCAAGGCCGCCTTGCGCGCTTTTTCGTACTCGTGCTTGTAGCCGATCAACAGATAGGAACTGATCGTAGTCAATTCCCAGAACACGAACAGACCGATCAGATTGTCGGATGTAACAATGCCGAGCATGGCAGCCATGAAGATCAGCAGCAACGTCAGCATCCGTCCCAACATCGGATCCTTCGCCAGATAGCCGCCGGCATAGATCAGCACAAGTGTGCCGATGCCGGTAATCAGCAGAGCAAAGAGCACGCTCAATCCGTCGATGCGAAATGACAGATTCACGCCCAGGCTCGGAACCCACGCATAACTGAACCGCACCGCCTCACCGCCGACCACTGCCGGAACCAGGCTGATGAAGTAGATCATCAGCGCCAACGGCAGCAACGCCGCGATCCATCCCGCGTGGCGCGGTGCGAAGCGATAGAGCCACGGCGCAACGATGGCGCCGCCAAATCCTGAAAGAACTGCTGTCAACATCTGCATTGCTCAGAAACAGTACGGGGTCCGAAGCGTTCCGCCCACTCCGGCCCCCGCAATTCCTTACACTTTCCAGTATATCATGCTTCACCGGAGTATGGGCAGGGTACTCTTTCCCGCTGTATTGGCAAACTTTGCCTGAGCTCAGGTGACCGTCATCGACCCTGGCGCTCCCCGCCGCCCTGCTCAGGTGATGACGGTCACCATCGCCCGCCGCCGCTCCAGCCGGCGCGCCTCGAAGCCGTCGGTGACCGCCGGGGCGCCTTCCCCGCCGCTCAGGTGACCGTCATCGACCCTGGCGCTCCCCGCTGCCCCGCTCAGGTGACCATCGTCTCCACTGGCGTTGCCGAATCTTCACTGATCGATCAATCAATTTCTTGTATACTGTTCTTGATTGCTTGATCAATCAATGGAGACGGGAATGGCAGCAGCGGACGACAGCGATGCACGCGACCGGCGGCGCAAGATCCTTGATGCAGCGTTGCACGTGTTCAGCACCAAGGGATTTCAGAAAGCGACGAACCGTGATATTGCCGAAGCAGCGGGAGGCATCTCGCCGGGCCTGATCTACCACTATTTCAAGGACAAGCAAGACCTCTTTCTCTCGATGCTGCGCGAGCGCGCCTCGATCATGGCGCTCGTCGATCATCCGCAACAGTTGATGGACCTGCCGCCACGCCAGGGATTGACCCTCATTGGACGTTCCTACCTGATGATGATGAGCATTCCCGAGAATGTGGCGGTGTTTCGTATCATTCTGGCGGAGGCGCTGCACTTCCCTGAAGTGGCTGTCATGATCCGGCAGCAATTTGTTGATCGCATCTTTGGCGTGCTGCGCGCCTATCTACAACACCAGATCGATCAGGGGCGTCTCCGTCCGCACGACACATCAATCAGCGTGCGCACATTCCTCGGCAGCATCTTCATCCATGTTATCGCGCGCGAGGTGATGCGCCAGCCCGAAGCGCTCCAGATCACCGACGATCAAGCGGTGACTATGGCGGTCGATGTCTTTCTCCACGGTCTGAGCCTTGAAGGGGGAGATGCGTGATGGTCAACCGCCTCTGGCCCGTGATGCGCAAGGAATGGATTCATATCCGGCGTGACCCGCGCACGCTTGCAGTCATGTTTTTTGCGCCGTTGATGCAGTTGATCCTGCTCGGCTACGCCGCAACCACCGATGTGCGCGATGTGCCGCTGGCAGTGTTCGATCAGGATCGCACATCCGCCAGTCGCGATCTGGTCGCAGCGTTTGTTGCATCCGGGCAATTTGCCGTGGCGCGGTATATCGGCAGTGATCGCGAACTTGCTATGTTGATCGATAGCGGTCAGGTGCGCGCCGGTCTGATCATCCCGTCCGGCTATGGCGCCGATCTGCTGGGACGCCGTGGAGCGCAGGTGGTCTTCGTGCTCGACGGCTCAGACCCGTCGATTGCCGGCTCGTCGTTGTCGGCGGCGCGTCTGATTGGGCAGGCGAAGTCCATCAGTATTCAGACCGAGCGCCGCGCTACGGCTGCGCCGCCGCTCGAGGTGCGCACCCGCGTCTGGTACAACCCGGATATGGCAAGCGCCGTGTTCATGATCCCCGGACTCATCGGTCTGGTGCTTCAGTTGCAGGCAACGCTGCTTACGTCCTCAGCGATCGTGCGGGAGCGCGAGCGCGGAACCATCGAGCAGTTGATCATTACACCGATCAGACCCGTTGAACTGATCCTGGGCAAGATTTTGCCGTATGCGCTGATGGCGCTGCTGATCACCATCGAAGTGCTGATTCTGGGCACATTCTTGTTTCATGTGCCGATCAAGGGCCAGGTCGGGTTGCTGCTGGCGATCTCCTGTCTTTTCCTGATCTCGACGCTGTCGATTGGGTTGCTGATTTCAACCGTGGCGAATACGCAGCAAGAAGCGTTTCTGTTGACCTTCCTGACCATGCTGCCGTCAGTCTTCCTTTCCGGTTTTATCTATCCGGTGGCTGCAATGCCTGCGGCGTTGCAATTCATCAGCGGCATCATTCCGCTGACCTACTACCTGATCGTGGTGCGCGGCATCGTCATCAAGGGGGTTGATGCCGCAGTCCTGCTGCCGCAGATCGGCGCACTGGCGTTGTTTGGCGCAATCCTGATCATTGCGGCTACGGCGCGTTTCCGCAAACGGCTTGACTGATGAAGATTGGGAGGCGATCATGCACCCACGTGCACGAATAGTCATTCCGCTGCTCCTGGCAGCAGCGTTGATCGGCGGCGGTTACTGGCGGTTCCAGCAGTCGGCGCAGGCGCGGAATGGACCGCTCACCGGTTCGGGGACCATCGAAGCCGAGGAGGTGTTGGTGACGGCGGAGATTGCCGGACGGGTGCAGCGCCTCTTTGCCGATGAGGGATCAGAGGTGCGCGCCGGGCAGGAACTGGCGCAGATCGATACGGCGCTGCTCGAAGCGCAACTGGCTCAGGCGAAGGCGGCGGTTGCGACGGCTGAGGCGAATCTGGCGCAGATCCGCGCCGGGACGCGCAGGGAGGAGATCGCGGTTGCCGAGGCGCAGGTGCAACAGGCGGCAGCGGCAGCGGCAGGCGCTGCCCAGGCGTATGAGCATGCGCTCGCCATCCTGAACGACCCGCAGGAACTGGAACTGCAACTGGCGCAGGCGCGCGCCAATCGTGATGCGGCATTGCGCGCGCTGGAGAAACTGCGCGCCGGGACGCGCCCGGAGGACATTGACGCCGCGCGTGTCTCGCTCGCGCTGGCGCAGGAGAACCTGCAATCTGCGCGTGATACGCTCTCTGCTGCCAAAACGCTGGCAGAGGCGCAAGTGGAACAGGCGGCGGCGGCGCTTACGCAGGCGCAGGCGCGCTACGCTCAGGCAAAGAGTAACTGGGAGTATGTGCGCGATACCGGGCAGGATGCCATGATGCCTTCGGTGCTGCTCACCACGCCGGCGGGCGTGCAGCGGCTGCCGAATACCGTGAGCGACGGAGTGCGCGAGAATTACTACGCGCAATTCGTTCAGGCGGAAGCAGCGTTGCGCCAGGCGGAAACCGCAGTGGAACAGGCGCTGCTCCAGGCTGAACGGGCGCGCCAGGCGGAGGCGGTCGGCGTGCGGCAGGCGGAATTGCAGGTGAGCGCCGCACAGGCGGCGCTGGCAAAAGCCGAGACTGGTCCGACCCGTCAGGATATTGCGGCTGCCGAGACGGCGCTTGCGAATGCGCAGCGTTTCCTTGATGTGGTCGAAACGATGCGCGCCAACCCGCAGCAACTCCAGGCTGCGGTCGATGCAGCGCGCACGCAGAAAGAGATTGCCGAAGCGCAACTGGCGCAGGCGCGCGCGCGCCTGGAACTGGCGCGGAACGGTGCGCGTCCGGAGCAGATCCAGGCGGCGGAAGCGCAACTGATGCAGGCGCGTGCAGCGCAGCGTCAAGTTGAGGTGATGATCGCAAAAGCCGCCCTGCGCGCGCCGCGCTCCGGCATCATCCTGAGCCGCCCCATCCACGAAGGAGAACAGGCGACCCCCGGTATGCCGCTCATGACGATCGGCTCGCTCGATACAGTGCGCCTGACGGTCTATATTAGCGAAACTGACATTGGGCGCGTGCGCCTCGGGCAAACGGCGGAAGTCACAGTTGACAGCTTCCCAGGACGTGTTTTCCGCGGAACGGTCACGTTTATCGCTCAGAACGCCGAGTTTACGCCGCGCAACGTTCAGACGCGCGACGAACGCGCCACGACGGT
Source organism: uncultured Roseiflexus sp. (assembly GCA_937935075.1). Lineage (GTDB taxonomy): Bacteria > Chloroflexota > Chloroflexia > Chloroflexales > Roseiflexaceae > Roseiflexus. The sequence goes on from CALGYB010000098.1 coordinate 28,261, forward strand.
ATTTGCCGTGCGGGTCACGTTGCCGAACGCCGATCACGCGCTCAAACCCGGTATGCCAGCGGATGTGACGTTGCTGGAGAGGGGGTAAGAGTTAGGGGCGATGCCTTCCTGATAAGGAAGACGAGTCATCATCAACGGCGTTCATGAGCAACATCTTCGCGCCTTCGCGCCTTTGTGCGCGCTTATTATACGAATGCGCGGTCATTGGGACAAGAATGGTTTTTGAGAACATAATCCAGTATCGCCTGGTGAAGCCCGCGCAGGCGGGCTTTGCAGCAGGAGCCTGCGGCTTTAGCCGCCGGGCGAACTGATGCTACTGCGCAGTCATGCGTCTACGACACGCCTGCCGGGGCGCGTTGACCGTTGCGTCTTGCACAACGAACACGCGAACATCTTGTCTGACTGACCGCAAGTTAGCACAAGGTATTCGGGTTGGGGGCAATGATGATCCATCCACGTGAGTACACTGTTGCAGGTCCTGAAAACGCGCCGGCGATCGTCCTGATCCACGGCGCTCGTCTGACACGCGCTATGTGGCAACCGCAGATCGATGCGCTCAGCGCCTCCCTGCGCGTAGTCGCTCCCGATCTGCCGGGGCACGGGGCGCTGGCAGGCATGCCATTTTCGCTCGATGCGGCAGTGGAGCAGGTTGCTGCGGCGGTTGATACGGTTGCCGGCGGACGGGCGATTGTCTGCGGTCTGTCGCTCGGCGGGTATGTGGCGCTGGCATTTGGCGCCCGTCATCCGCAACGCACAATGGCGCTGGTGCTGTCCGGCTGTGCGTTCTCGTTCCGCAGGCTGCCTGGTCGTCTCCTGGGCGCGCCATACGTTGCCGTTTCCCGTTTCGTGACCCGCACCTTCGCGCCGCTGCTGGCGCGCGCCGAGGAACGCGCGCTGCGCAAAAACTACCCCGCAGCGCTGGCGGATTCCATCATTGCGCGTGGCTTCTTCTATCGCTTCTATGCCGACATTTCCGCCGCACTGCTCGACTTCGATCCGCTGCCCGCATTGCATGCCTGCAATGTCCCGACGCTGTTGCTCAACGGCGCAGAGGATCGCTTCTTCCGGCGCGATGAGCAACCATACCTGCGCGCCCTGCGACACGGTCGGCTGCGCCTGATCGAGGGCGCAGCCCATCTGGCGAACCTCGATCAGCCGGAAGCGTACACAACGGCGCTGCACGATTTTGTATCCGAGATTGTGACGGTGCAATGAGCGAAACGCCAGCAATCGAAACTATCGACCTGAGCCGCTCCTTCGGTCCGGTACGCGCGGTCAACCGCCTGAACCTGACAGTGATGGCCGGACGAATCCACGGTCTGCTCGGACCGGACGGCGCCGGCAAAACGACGACGCTGCGCCTGTTCTGCGGGGTGCTGCGCCCGGATACCGGTCACGCCGTGGTCGCCGGGATCGACGTGGTGCGCAACCCGGAGGGGGTGCGGCAGCGCATCGGCTACATGCCGCAACGCTTTAGCTTGTATGGTGATCTGACCGTACTCGAAAACCTGCGCTTCTACGCCGACGCCTATGGCATAGCGCAAGCAGAACGCGCTGCATTGCTCACCCGGCTGCTTGGATTCAGTCGCCTGGCGCCATTCCGCAACCGGCGCGCCGACGAACTCTCCGGCGGGATGCGCCAGAAACTGGCGCTGGCGTGTGCGCTCATCCATCATCCACAGGTGCTGCTGCTCGACGAACCAACTACCGGCGTCGATCCGGTATCGCGGCGCGAATTCTGGGATCTGCTGCACGAAGCGGTTCACGCCCGCGGCATGACCGTGTTGCTCACCACACCGTACATGGATGAAGCCGAGCGCTGCCACGAGGTCAGTTTCATGCGCGCTGGCGATATGCTGGCAAACGGAACGCCACGCGAACTGCAACGTCTCGTGCCCGGCGTCGTGCTGGAGATTCGCGCCGAACCGCGCCACATAGCGGAAACGGCGCTCCGCGCGCTTCCCGGCGTGCGCGATGTTCACGTCTTCGGCGATCGTCTCCACGTGATCACCGAGCCGTGGTTCGACGACGCCACACTGCGTCGGACCCTCGCGGACGCACATGTGACGCTCCACACGTTCCGCCCCGTAACCCCCGGTATGGAGGATGTCTTCCTGTATTTGCAACGAGAAAGGACAACGCAATGACGCGCCAGATCCTTGTACCGCTCGATGGTTCCGTCACTGCCGAAGCCGTGCTCCCTTACGCCGCATCACTGGCGCACGCAACCGGCGCTTCACTCCTGTTGCTGCGGATCGTTACACCCGGCGAGATCAGTCAGTCGCTTTTCTGGAAGACGACCATTCCATCAGAGTTGCGTCGAGAGTGGACCGAAGAAGTGCTGGCGCGCGCCAACATCTATCTGTCAAGCATTGCAGAACGGCTGCGTTCGATGAATCTGCGCGCTTCGTTCGACATACAACCGGCCGAAGACGCGGCTGCCGCCATTGTTGCGCGCGCAGAGCACGAACCCGGCGTCGGACTGATTGCCATGACGACCCACGGCTACGGCGGCGCACTCCGCTGGGCATTCGGCAGCGTCGCAGCGAAGGTGTTGCACGCCGCGCCGACGCCGCTGCTGGTGGTGCGCTCAAATGGCGGCGCCCGCCCGCCGGCGACCGAAGTCGCCTACCGTACTATCTGCGTTCCTCTCGATGGATCGCCGATTGCAGAACAGGCGCTCGGCGAAGCCCGATTGATCGCCGCCTGCACCGGCGCTGCACTGGTGCTGGTGAGCGTTGTCCCCCATGCCGACGACGGCGCTGCCGAGGCGCGCGCATATCTGGAGCGGAAAGCGAAGGACCTGCGCGCTCATCGCATCGACGTGCGCGCCAGAGTTGTCGAGGGATCGCCGGCTGACCAGATCATCCGCACGGCGGAAAGCGAAGATGTCGACCTGATCGTCATGGCGACGCACGGACGCACTGGTCTCCAACACCTGTGGCTTGGCAGCGTTGCAACAAAGGTAGTTCACGACTCGGCGCTGCCAGTATTGCTCGTGCGTGCGCGGGAAGATGCAGCGGTGAACGGTAAACAAGGTTCCTGAGCATGACCAACTCGTATGCCATCACAACCGACCGCCTGACGCGCCGTTTTGGGTCGTTCACGGCAGTCGACGAGGTTTCATTCCAGGTGGCGCGTGGCGAAGTCTTTGGGTTCCTGGGACCAAACGGATCCGGCAAAACCACCACGATCCGCATGCTCTGCGGCTTGCTGACGCCAAGCAGCGGCAGCGGGCGCGTCCTGGGTCTCGACATTGCCCGCGATCAGGAGGCGATCCGCCAGCGGATCGGCTACATGTCGCAGAAGTTCAGTCTCTACGGCGATCTGACGGCGCGGGAGAACCTGACGTTCTACGCCGACATCTACGGTCTGCCGCGCGCAGAGCGCGCCGCGCGCATCGACGCATTGACCGACCTTGCAGGACTGCGTGGGCACGACCGGGCGCTGACCGCCGAGCTGCCAGGCGGTTGGCGGCAGCGTCTGGCGCTGGCATGCGCCATCGTCCATCGTCCACAAGTCCTCTTCCTGGACGAACCGACCAGCGGCGTCGATCCAGAGGCGCGTCGCGCGTTCTGGGACCTGATCTACGATCTGGCAGACGAAGGGGTGACTGTCTTCGTCACGACCCACTTCATGGACGAAGCGGAACACTGCAACCGCATCGGACTCATGTACGGCGGCAGACTGGTTGCACTCGACACGCCGCTGGCACTGAAGCGCACGACATTCGACGGCGCTGTGCTGGAAATCGAAGGAACGCCGCAAGAACTTGCGCGTGCAACCCTGCTGGCGCAACCTGGCGTGCGCAGCGTCGCGCCGCATGGCGCGCGGCTCCACGCGATCGTCGATGAGGCCGTGTTGCGCCTGCCACACCTCGCCGCAGCACTGGAGACGGCTGGCGTATCCGGCATCCACATCGAAGCGGTTGAACCGTCGCTCGAAGATGTGTTTGTGGCTATTGTCGATCGGTATCTGGGAAGGCAGCCAACTCCTCGAGACGAGACAACCACTCGTTGAAATGGGGACAGCGAGCGCAAATGACGGATAAACCGATCTTCGCAGCAATGATCTGACACGCGCATACGGGTCGGTCAAAGAGGGCAGTTCATCGAATGCGGGCATATCTCGTGGAAAACCGTGCAGATCGATCAGTGAATAAACCACGCTGTCGGATCACCCTGATCGGCTCGCGCGATAATACACGCCTCACGATCACCTGCGCCCAACTCGATCCAGGTGCGATTGTTCGCGCCGTGTGGAATGAAGCGGAACGCTTCATCTGCGAATACCAGCGTATCACCGGCAGCGTGAACAAGACGAAAGCGACAGTCATTGACTCCGCGCTCTGTCTCGAATGACAACCGCGATGTGATCTGCGGAGTGACCGCTGCTCCGTCATAAAGCAAAGCATTTGCGCCTCCGGCGCGACTGATAGAGAGTTGCAAACCGCCAGGAGGAGGCATTATCCAGTTCAGCATCTTGAAGATCGAGATCAGGTTCGATTTGCCAGCCCCATTCGCTCCAATGAGCACATTCAATGCTCGAAGATCGAGACTCTCCTGACGGATCGGCTTGAGTCCGCTGATCTCCAGGCGTGTCAGCGCGTTCATATGGCGCTCCCATCTCTCAATGCGCGTGCACTCAGTATATTCGGAAGCGCTCCTGAGTTACAAGCCGCCCGCCGCCGTGTGACGGTCGTCTTCGCTCCCTCGTAGCCGCGTCACTGCCAGTCACTCATCGGCGACAGTCACATAACCAAAGCGTGGTACAATATCATCCACCGTTTGCACGTCTGAAGCGAAAAAGCTCGCAATGGTCGGTGCACAAGCGCATAATCTCCCACACACTTACGATAGTTTTCGCTATAAAAATATGGTATACTGACATCAGCACATCGAGACGCTGAGAAGCGAGGGGACATGGGCCTCTTTTCACGTCATCACGACAAACTGAGCGAGCAGACCGTGCTGCAAGCGCTGGCAACCGTGCAGGAGCCAGAACTCGGCGGCGATCTGGTATCGCGCAAGATGATCAAGAACCTGGTCATCGATGGCGATGCGGTGCGCTTCGAGGTGGAATTGACTACGCCCGCCTGCCCGCTCAAGGATCAGATTCAGCGCGAATGCGAAGAAGCGCTCGAAACAATTGTCGGTATTCCGCGCGAGCGGGTAAGCATCGAGTTTACCGCTCAGGTGCGGCCACGCGGCGGCATCCCCGAACATGTCGCCATCCCCGGCGTCAGCCACGTGATTGCGGTCTCGGCGGGCAAAGGCGGCGTCGGCAAATCGACGGTCGCGGTCAATTTAGCGGTGGCGCTTGCGCGCGAAGGAGCGCAGGTCGGGCTGCTCGACGCCGATGTGTACGGTCCCTCGGTGCCGCTGATGATGGGAGTGCGCTCGCAACAGCCCGAAGCGGTGAGTGGTCCTGACGGCGAGCCGCGCATGCTGCCGATCGAGGCGCACGGCATCAAGATGATGTCGATCGGTTTTCTGATCGACGACCGGCAGCCGGTGATCTGGCGCGGTCCGATGGTGTCGCAGTTGCTGCGGCAGTTCCTCTACCAGGTGTTGTGGGCGCCGCTCGATTACCTGATCATCGATATGCCCCCCGGCACCGGCGACATCGCCCTGACTCTGGCGCAGTCGCTCCAGAATGCCGGACTGACCGGCGTGGTGACGGTGACGACGCCGCAACAAGTGGCGACTGCCGATGTGCTGAAGAGCATGGAGATGTTCCGCAAGGTGAACGTGCCGCTGCTCGGTATCATCGAGAATATGGCGTACTTCGTCGCGCCCGATACCGGCGCGCGCTACGACATCTTCGGTTCCGGCGGCGCCGCCCGCCTCGCCGGACAACTCGGCATTCCACTGCTGGGGCAGATCCCGATTGGTCTGAGCATCCGCGAAGGCGGCGATCACGGTCAACCGGCGGTGCTCAGCGACGAGCCGGACGCCTACGCCGATGTCTTCCGCGAGATTGCGCGCAGACTGGCAGCGCGCATCAGTGTCATGGAATATGCATAGAGGAGGGCTATGCAGTACGACGATGTACGCCGGATGACTATTCCGCTCTACACTGCCGAACAGGCGCGGCGGACGCAACCGTTCTACCCGACCGATACACCAGCCCACGATTCGTATGGACGCCGGATTGATTACCTGCGCATCTCGCTGACCGACCGCTGCAATATGCGATGTGTCTACTGCATGCCGGAGATCGGCATGAAATTCATGCCGCGCCCGGAGTTGCTGACGACCGACGAGTTGTTGCTGGTGGTGCACGCGGCTGCCAGAGCCGGGTTCCGTAAAATTCGCCTGACCGGCGGCGAGCCGACGCTGCGCCCCGATATCGTCGAGATTGTGCGCCAAATCAGGCGCACACCGGGGATCACCCACGTCGCAATGACGACAAATGCGCTGCGCCTGGAGAAACTCGCCGAATCGCTGAAAGCTGCCGGCCTCGACCGGGTGAATATCAGTATTGACACGCTCGACCCGGAGAAGTTCCGTCGTATGACGCGCGGCGGGTCGTTTGAGAAGGTCTGGGCAGGCATCGAAGCCGCCGACCGCGTGGGATTGCACCCAATCAAACTGAACTCGGTCATTGTGCGCGGGATGAATGATGATGAGGTTCCGCGCCTCGCTGCGCTGACACTCCGCCATCCATGGGAGATGCGCTTCATCGAGGTGATGCCGCTGACCGGCGTGGCCGACCTGGCGCAGAGCCATGTGGTGACCAGTGCAGAATTGATTGCGCGCCTGGAGTCGGTCTATGGCCCGCTCGAAGACCTGGGGCTGGCGCCGGCTGACTCGGCGCGACGTTACCGCATCCCTGGCGCGCCGGGCGCCCTGGGGTTCATCAGTTCGGTGAGTGAACCGTTCTGTGCAACATGCAACCGTATGCGGCTGACATCCGACGGGCGCCTGCACCTCTGCCTGCTGCGCGATAACGAGGTCGATCTGCGCGCCGCAATCCGCAGCGGCGCAACGCTCGATGAGATCGAGCAGATCATTCGCCACGCAGTGGCGCTCAAACCCTGGGGGCATGGGCTGCCCGACGGCGTACTGCCTACGCTGCGCGGCATGTCGGAACTCGGAGGATAATTCGTTTAGATATTGAGTTTCTTGCGTAACTCTGGTATACTCCAGAAAGGTCAACACGCATAATTCACCGACGACCATGAGCGTCATTGATGCTATTGGCGCAATACAACCGCACAACACCAGTCAGGAGGCGCACACGCTATGGCAACAATCGAACAGGATGTAATCAACCAGCATCACGAGAACGAATTCCCGCCAGTGCTCGAAATCACCGAAGGCGCATCGCTCCGCCTGCAGAGCATGATGAAGGAACGCAACCTCGAAGGGTACAGTCTGCGCGTCTTCGTCTCCGGCGGCGGGTGCTCCGGTTTGCAGTACGGGATGACCTTCGACAACGAAGAGCGCTTCGGCGATACGGTATGGAACGCGCACGGTCTACGCGTCATGGTTGACCCGATCAGTGCGCGGTATCTTACGGGCGCCACGATCTCGTATCAGCAGGACGATATGCTGGCAGGCGCGTTCAAGATCGACAACCCGAATGCGGTGTCAAGCTGCGGCTGCGGTCACTCCTTCCGCACCAGGGATCAGCAGGCGGCCGATGACGATTACGATGGGTACGGCAACGGTGGCGGTTGTTGCAGCAGCCACTAGGTACGGCCGTTCCACAGGTCCGTTTCCCCACGAAGAGACGTTGCGCTGCAACGTCTCTTCGTGTTGCGTTTGTATTCGCGCATCACAACGTTTTTTGATCAATGATAAGGCAACCTTTCTTTCGCAAACCGTATCTCGACCTGACAACCGATCAGGTCAAGGCAAAACGCGATCGCGGCGAGTCGTTCCGTTTTGTCGATGTGCGTGAACCGGAAGAATACACGATTGCGCGCATCGAGGGGGCGGAATTGCTACCGCTTAGCCGCGTTGCTGAGTGGATCGGGACACTCGATCCAACACAGGAATATGTCTTCTTCTGTCACCACGGCCATCGTAGCGCATATGTAGCAGGATTTACCGCATCCAAACTCGGCTTCGCGCGCGTAGCAAATATGATGGGGGGCATTGAGGAGTGGTCTTTGCGGATCGATCCTTCCGTGCCACGCTATTGAAGGTTCGACAGGCGGGTTATGGATCACTATCTCGAGGGTATCCGGCTGTTCAACGAAGGTGAGTACTGGCACGCCCACGAGCAGTGGGAAATCTGCTGGCTCAATGCAACCGAGCCGGAAGCGACGTTCTACAAAGGACTGATCCAGGCAGCGGCGGCGCTCGAGAAGTGGAAGCGCGGTCAGCCGCGCGGCATGCGCCTCAACTATGCGAAAAGCCGCCCCAAACTCGCGGCGGTCAGCCCCTCGATGCGCGGTCTCGATATAGCAGCGCTGATCGCTGCGATGGATCGCTTCGTTCTGGGTGGCGGTCCGCCTGCATCGACGCCATGCATCACCCTCGATCCGTCAACCGCTGCTGCGCTTGAAGCGCACATCCGCTCAGTTGAGGCCGCATCGCACCATGTATGACGATCTGTTGCCTGCCCTGCGCTGCCCAACGTGTTTCGCCACCCCCAATCTTCGTGACCCGCGCCGTGATGCCGCCGGTGAAATACTGTCCGGCACGCTGCACTGCGCCTGCAGTGCGATCTACCCTATCCGTGATGGCATTGCGGATTTTCTCGGTCCTCCGCGCCCGCCGACGATCGCGCAATTGACGAATGAACTTCCGGCGACTGCCTGGGCATACGAACGACTCTGGCGCCCATTTGCCCTGACGCTGCTCAGCGGCGAGTCGTTCCCATACCACCGCGAGTTGGCGCTGGTGACCGGGTGGGTCGGCGCGGTGCGCGGCGGGTTGTTCGTTGATGTCGCATGCTCGAATGGATTGTACGCGCGCGCGCTGGCGCGAGCCATAGGTCACGCTCCGGGTCATGTCGTCGGGATCGATCATGCGTTGCCCATGCTGCAGGAGGCGCGCCAGCGCGCGCGCGCCGCCGGGGTGCGGGTTTCCTACCTGCGCGCCTCGGCGCAGGCGTTGCCGGTCGCCAGTGGTGCGGCATCCGGCGTGACAATCGGCGGGTCGCTCAACGAGATCGGCGACCTCGATGCCTGTCTGCACGAGGTGCGTCGCATCCTTGCCGATGATGGCCGCTTTGTGACCATGACGTTGCTCAGCGCACAAGGCGCTATCGGGCGTGTCGTGCAACGCGCTGTCTCCGCTGGCGGCATTGTATTCTGGTCGCGCGAGGATCTGCTTCAACGCTTTCGCGCTGCCGGGCTGTTTCCCCAACGCGACGAACAGTACGGCATTGTTCTGTTTACGCTGGCATGCCCGTCCTCGCCATCGTAAGGAGCAGGAGAAATCCATGGCAAAAACGACGCTGTTGTTTCTTGACTCCCGGGAGCGCGAGCGTCTCACCTCTCGCCTCTCACCTCTCACCTCTCGCCTCTCACCTCTCGCCTCTCACCTCTCACCTCTCACCTCTCGCCTCTCACCTCTCACCTCTCGCCTGAGAAAGTTGCTCGTCCCCCGGCAGCGCGGGCGTCGCGCCCGCATACAAGGAGAAGTCTATGGCAAAAGCGACACTTTTGTTTCTGGCAACCGATGATGGACTGACGCTCCTCAGCGATCCAGCCGGTCAGGGGCGCTGGTTGCGCGGTCCCTACATGTTTCAGGGTACATCAGTGCGCTCGGTCTGGATCGATAGGTCCAATCCGTTGATCACGCTGGTCATCGCTGACGAGTGCATCCATCGAAGCACAGATGGCGGTCAGACCTGGACAATGCTGAACATCGGCAACCCGCTGGCGCCAGAAGCCGCGCTGTACGAGGCGCCGGGACAGCCGTCATTTGTTGGGTTGCTGTCGGGCGATACGTTGTTCGCCAGCGATGACGCCGGCGCTAACTGGCGTCGGAATGCGCTCCCCGGCACATATGGCGCGTTCGCTATCGATAGCGCAGGGCGGTTCTACGGCGCCTTGCACGCGCAGGTGCTGGCGAGCAACGACCATGGTGCGACGTGGGAACCATATGGCGCGCCGTTGCCAGGCGCCGTTCGAGTGTTGATGGCTGTGCCCGGCATAGCGGAAGTCCTCTGCGCACTCGTCGCAGGCCGTGTGTACGCTGTCGAACGCGGGGGCTGGCGCCTGATCGAGGGCATACCGGGCGAACCGACAGTCTGCACCACGCTGGCAGGCGCACCACCAACACTCCTTGCAGCGCTGGCCGACGGCGGAGTCGTGCGCGGTTCGCTCGGCGCATGGGAGCCACACATTGCAACGCTTCCCTGGGAAGGCGTGACAACGCTCCTCAAGCCTGCGGGATACCACATGGATACTGCGTTTGCCGCATCCGCCGCAGGAGAAGTTGCGATCAGCGCCGATCGAGGGCGTTCCTGGACCCTTGTACGCCGGGGTCTGGCGCCTGTGCGCGACATTGCCGCCGCCCGCCTGGCTTAATGCGGCTCTCTTGCTGTGAGGAACGGTCATGATCAGACAACCTCCTGGCGCTACGGGCTAAAGCCCTTGCCCAGGCCAGTGAAGCCCCTACGGAGGCTATCACGTGCTCATGATCAGGAGGCTGCACGCGGAGAGGGCGTGCCTTCACCCGCAATCGCCCTGCTTGAGAGGCGCTTATCCCTCCCGCTCTCCGCTCCTCCTCTGGAGGAAGCCGAGGGCGTTACGGCATCCTGGCGCCGCAAACGGACAGTTCAACGAGCGGCATTTCGGCGCCATCTGCCGTATGCACAGCCCTGAAGGGGCTTGCACATCCTCAGCGAGGGCTTCAGCCCGCAGCGATCCAGCGTTTCGTGACACGGCCTGACCACACCCACTGCTGTGCAAGCCTTTGACAAGAGGTGTGCGTTGTGCTACTCTACACATTGAATCCGTGGGAAATTTAACAATCGCGTGAGGAATCAGACGGCAATGGCGCAACCTCCAGCTCTCGGGCAACTTTCGACAGCGCCCGTTTTCAATACCAAAGCGGTCGCCCGCGAGACCGGCGTTCCGCCCGATACCTTTCGCGCCTGGGAGCGGCGCTACGGCATTCCCTGCCCGCAGCGCACGCCAGGCGGTCATCGTCTCTACTCGGAGCGCGATATTGCAATTATTCGCTGGCTGCGCGACCGAACAGCGGAAGGCGTCAACATCAGCCACGCGATCATGCTGCTGACGAGCGTCACCGACCAGGCGCCGCCCCATGTCGAAGCGGATGCCTCCCGCTCGATTGATCGCATGGTCGATGAACTCGTCGTTGCCTTGACAACGTTCGATGCGCAGAACGCTGAGCGCCTGGTGTCCGAAGCGTTTGCGATATACCCATTCGAGCAGGTGCTGTTGGAATTGATCCAGCCGACGATGGTGGAAGTCGGCGAACGCTGGCACCGCGGCGAGATCAATGTTGCGGCTGAGCATTTTGCAACAGAGTTCGTGCGACGCAAACTGGCAAGCCTGCTGAATGTATTCGAGAACCAGGTGCAGCGTGATACGATTGTGGTGGGATGTGCACCGCAGGAACTGCATGATCTGGGAGTAATGTTCGCCAGTCTCTTCCTGGTGCGGCGCGGGTGGCACGTCGTCTATCTGGGAGCGCAGGTGCCGCTTGCAGACCTTCTCGAAACTATTCGGAAGGTCAAGCCGAAGCTGGTCTGTTTGTCGGCATCAACGCTCGAAACCGCTATGAATCTGCTCGAAGTGGCGCGAGCCGTTCGGCAAGAGTTTCCTCACCTCCCTTTCGGATATGGCGGGCGCATCTTCAATGTCAATCCCGAATTGTGCGCCGCTATTCCAGGAGTCTTCCTGGGACAGGACGCACGTGAACTGGTTCAAACCGTCAGTTCGATCATGTCGAGCAATGGTGCATCCATCCCTCCTCAACGCTCGTAACTCCATATAGAGCCAGGGCGACAACGCCATATGCAAATGGCGCTATAATGTCGCCCTGAATACGACAGCCGGTTGTGGATAACCAGTCAGGACGCTCTGACACCGCGCGCGTGCGTCTGGCAAACAACAGGATTTGCCGAAACCGCTGTGCGGCGAGCGCAGCGCGAAGCGCACGGTTTCTATGACGGAAATACGCAAGACTGCGCATCCGTTGTAACTGAATCGTTGATCATAAGAGACATAACCCGTGACGTGCGAAAGAGGAGCCATGGCATCGCTCCACCACTCTGCCAGAATACCGGTTCGAGCATTCAGCGAACGTGAAGCGCCGATCCGCGATGCTGCGGCTCTGCTCGCTAGCCTGCGTCATCTGGCTGAACCCGATATCATCCGGCATGAGACGCCTCCGACCGATGTTCTGCCATCACTGACACTCGATGCAGCATATCAGCATTGTGTCGAGGTCACGCGCGTCAATTCGCGCAGTTTTCACCTGAGTTCGCAACTCTTGCCACGTGAAAAGCGCCTGGCAGTTCGTGCGCTGTATGCGTTCTGCCGCACCAGTGATGATACGGTCGATCGCGCACAGGACGACCCGGCGCGCGCGCTTGCCAATTGGGTGGCGCGTGTCCATGCACCACACCCGCCAGGCGATCATCCGGTCCTGCTGGCATGGGACGATACTGTGCGACGCTATGCTATTCCACGCGTGCTCGTCGATGAACTGCTTGCAGGAATCGCCATGGATCTCACCGTCCACCGCTACGAGACGTTCGATGACCTCTGGCTCTACTGTTACCGTGTCGCCTCGGTCGTCGGGCTGCTCTCGATGCATATCATCGGGTATCGCGATGGTGCAGCGCCGTATGCGGTAAAACTAGGCGTGGCGCTTCAGCTGACGAATATTCTGCGCGATGTTGGCGAAGATGCGCGACGTGGACGCATCTATCTTCCCCAGGAGGACCTGCGCCGTTTTGGGTTGACAGATGATGACATTTTCCACAACCGGCGCGATGAACGGTTTCGGGCATTGATCCGTTTCGAGATGGAACGCGCCCACGCATTGTACGATGAGGCCTGGCCCGGCATTGCCCTGCTCGATCCTGATGGTCGGATGGCTATTGCCGCAGCAGCAGAGATTTATCGCGGCATCTTGCCGCGTATCGTCGCCAACGATTATGATGTGTTCCAGAAACGCGCCTACGTTCCTCTTGTCGGAAAGATTGCCATTCTCTGGCGCACCTATCGCAAACTGAACCGCCTCCTCAAGGAGAGAGAGTAACCCCACCGTCAATGACAGGGGCAGGCTGCTGCGGTTCTTGCGAAGCATCCCCACGCGGCGCTGCGCTCGTACTGACAATGCGCGCCTGTGGACTTCGCAAAGCGTCTCCGCAATCTCTTCGAGCACAGAGACTGCGCGCTGTACTCGCAATGACGGCGCACACGAGGGAGATTGTGACGCTTTTTCGGGTAGGCGAAGGCGATGCCTTCGCTGGATTAACTGCACCTTGCAAGGCGAGATTTCAGAGACGCTCTCACTCCAGTATTGGCATGCATGGTATGCTCGTGACGACTATAATATCTTTCAGACGACGCCCGGCAGCGTCGAGGAAGCGCATATGTCCGCATCCAAACACATTATTGTAACCGGCGCCACCGGGTTGATCGGTAAGGCGCTCTGCCGCCGCCTGATGGCGCGCGGCGACCGTGTGACGGTATTCACGCGTCGACCGGATGCGGCTCGCGCGGTGCTGCCTGGCGCGGCACAGTACGTCGCCTGGGACGCTGCAACCGGCGGAGCGTGGGAGGCGACTCTGGCAACCGCTGATGCTGTTGTCCATCTGGCAGGTGCGTCGATTGCCGGTCGGCGCTGGACGCCTGCCTACAAACGTGAGATCCTCGAAAGCCGCACCCACAGTACGCGCGTTCTGGTCGAAGCCATGGCGCGCGCCACACAGCGTCCTCCGGTTTTTGTGTGCGCGTCCGGCATCGATTTCTATGGACCACGGGGCGATGAGCCGGTTGATGAGAGCGCTCCGCCAGGGAGCAACTTCCTGGCGCAAGTATGCGTTGCATGGGAAGGCGAAGCCTGCCGCGCCGCAGACCTTGGCGTTCGCACGGTGATGATCCGCACCGGGATTGTGCTCGACCGTCATGAAGGAGCGCTGGCGCGGCTGCTGCTGCCGTTTCAACTGTTTGTCGGCGGTCCCATTCTGCCGGGAACGCAATGGTGGTCCTGGATTCACCTGGACGACGAGGTGGGTCTGATCATGCGCTGCATCGACGATGAACGCGCCAGCGGTCCCTTCAATGGCGTTGCGCCGGAGCCGCAGCGTAACCGCGATTTCAGCGCGACCCTGGGGCGCGTGCTGGGGCGACCGTCCTGGTTGCCGTTGCCCGGATTTGTGCTTCGCCTGCTGCTTGGTGAAATGGCGCCCGCTTTGCTCATCGAACGTCAACGCGCCATACCATCCAAAGCGCAGGCGCTTGGGTATCAGTTTGCCTACCCGACACTGGAACCGGCGCTGCGCGCGGCGCTCGCGCGTTCGCGATAGGAGAGACACTGTATGCGCGTTCCTCTTACACTTGTGGCTGTGTTGATCACGCTCGCGTTCGTTGCCGGGTGTTCCGTGCCCTCGGTGGATCTGCCGCGTCCGGCGGCTACAGAACCGACGACTGCTCCAACTGCTGCTGTACAGGCAGAGGCGACTCGCGCGCCGACCACGCCATCCGCACCAACGACGACTCCTGCGCCGCTGCCTGTGCAGGCGCCGGTGCCAACGCTGCCGCCGGAACTGACCAACCCGCTGGAAGCCGAACAGGCGGCGCTGATCGCGCTCTACCGGCGGGTGAATCCGTCGGTCGTCAGCATCGAGGTCGTCGCCGATCATCCGCCGGTCGGCGGAGCGCCGTTCACCGTGCCCACCAGTCAGGGTTCTGGCTTTCTGTTCGATGATCAGGGGCATATCGTCACCAATAACCACGTGGTCGAAAACGGCTCGAAGTTTCAGGTGCGATTCTCTGATGGCGCTGTGATGATGGCGCGCCTGGTCGGCGGCGATCCAGGGAGCGATCTGGCAGTGCTGAAGGTTGATGAACTGCCCCCTGGCGTGGCGCCGCTGCCCCTCGCCGACTCACGAACCGTCGAGGTCGGGCAGCGCGCAATTGCCATCGGTAATCCGTTCGGCTTGCGGAACACCCTGACAGTTGGCGTCGTCAGCGGCATCGGACGCAGTCTCAGCGGCCCGGCGAGCAGTGGCGGCGGGCGCTTCCGCATCCCAAATATTATTCAGACCGACGCAGCGATCAATCCGGGGAACTCTGGCGGTCCGCTGCTCAACATCTACGGTGAGGTGATCGGCGTCAATACCGCCATCAGCAGTGGTTCCGGCGCCTTCGAAGGGGTGGGGTATGCGGTGCCGTCCAATGCCGTCAGTCGCGTGGCGCCGGCGCTGATCCGCGATGGTCGCTATGATCATCCGTGGATGGGCATCGGGATGCGTGATGTCGATCCGCTGCTGTCAGAAAGCCTGAATCTGCCGGTGCGCCAGGGCGTGCTGATCACCGAGGTTGTGCCAGGCAGCCCTGCTGCACGCGCCGGATTGCGCCGAGGAACGCAGATTGTCTCGATTGGCGGTCGTGAACTGCCGGTCGGCGGCGACATCATTATTGCCATCGATGGGCAGCCGGTGCGCGACAGCGATGAACTCGTCAGTTATCTCGAACTCGAGACGTCGGTCGGCGATACGGTGGTGATGACCGTACAGCGCGGCGATCGCCAGGAGCAGATTACGATGACCCTCGGCGCGCGCCCGCGTGAATGACGCCGATCACTGCGGCGCATGCCACGACGCATCGACCTGTAGCGCCTGCGCCAGACGTTGCTTGTATTCCCAGCGCGGGATCTCAATCAGGCCGAACTGAAGCAGGTGCGGCGATCCCAGGAACTGAGAATCGAGGAGTACATACCCGCCGCGCCGCAGCCGCTCGACCAGATGGACCAGTGCGACTTTGCTGGCGTCGCGCTCGCGGCTGAACATGCTTTCGCCCGCGAACAAGCCCCGGATCGCCACGCCATACAACCCTCCCACCAACCGTCCGTCGCGCCAGGCTTCGACGCTGTGCGCAAACCCCATCCGGTGCAGTTCGGTGTAGGCAACGATCATGTCTTCTGAAATCCAGGTGGTTTCGCGCCCCGCTGCGGGTTCGGCGCAGGCGCGCATTACCTCAGTGAAGGCGGTGTCGGTGCGGATCGTGAATACCCCTTTGCGAACCGTGCGTGCCAGGCGGTGCGGCACGTGAAACGTCTCGAGCGGCAAGATCGCGCGTGGATGCGGGTCGTACCAGTGGATGACGCCCTGCTCGTCCGCCATCGGGAAAAGACCCTGGCAGTAGGCGACGATCAGCATCTCGGGTGTGAGCATAGCATCGCAAACGGGTCACATCTCGACGAAGTACGATTTGCACGCTGCTGCCAGCAGTTCCCGCGACATCGTCGGCGGCACTCCCAGAAAACGGGCATAATCGATCACCTGATCGATCAGATCGCGCGGATGGACAGCGCGCAGTTCCAGTTTACGGCGCGGATACTCCACCTCCAGCAAATAGCGCAGCCCGTCGTCGCTGTACGGCACATTCTTCGCCTTGCAGACCCGACGCATGATCTCGCGGTACTCAGCCGGGGTGGGATTGACAATTTCGATCTTATAGCGGATACGCCGCAGGAAGGCTTCATCGACCAGTTGCTTCGGCTCGATATTCGTTGAGAAGATGATCAACTGATCGAACGGCACCTCGATCTTCTTGCCGGTATGCAAGGTCAGGTAGTCTACCCGTTTCTCGAGCGGGACGATCCAGCGGTTGAGCAGGTCACGCGGGCGCATCTGCTGCCGTCCAAAGTCGTCGATCAGGAACAATCCGCCGTTGGCTTTCAGTTGCAGCGGCGCTTCATAATACTTGCTGTACTCGTCATATTCGAGGTCGAGCGAACTCATGTTCAGTTCACCGCCGGCAATAACCACCGGACGCTTCGAGAGCACCCAACGCTGATCGTAAGCATACTCCTGACCCTCAGGCAGGGGGCGGCGCTCGTGGTGGATCGGATCAAAGACACGAATGATCTGTCCATCGACGATAATGGCATGCGGAATGGCAATCGAGTCCGAAAGCAGCCGGGCAGTCGCCTCAGCAATCGAGGTCTTGCCATTCCCGGCATGCCCGAAGAGGAAGATCGAACGACCAGAGTTGATAGCCGGTCCCAACTGGAGCAGGAGCGAGTCGCTGAGCACCAAATGTGCAAACGCTTCACGAATGGCCGCCTCGGTCACAACTAATCCCTGCGTAGTCTGCTGATGCATGACAGCACGGTAATCAGACAGATTGACCGGCGCCGGTCCGAGGTACTGCGTCCGCTCGCCGATCTCTTTCGCGCGCGTGATACCCTTGGCCGTCGCCTGATAACGATATGCTTTCTCCCCCACACCGCTGCTGCCCTTGACCTCAGCCATCTGCTCGCGCCTCAGATAGGTCATTCCCTGATCGAGCACGTTCTCCCATGGCAGATGCAACAGTTCGACCAGTTGCAGACCGGTCATTTCGCCGATCAGATAGAGGGCGCGCAGCATCTGATCGGCAATGAACGAGAGCGTCAGCCCGGTCGCCTCGATGCTTCGTGGACGAAGCGGGAGCAGTGGCGTTGCGGCCTCTGCTGGAGGGTTCTGAGAAAGCGCTGGTTGCATATCAATTCCCCGTGCTGCTATGGTATGCCAATACATCGAATGGATTCGTGTGTTTGCAGGTCGATTAAGGTAGTATAGCATGCCCAATGCAAGCCGTGCATTGCACCCCGCCGCAGGCATGCGCGCCGACATCCACGTGGGAGGGTATACCTCTCACCTCTCACCTCTCATCTCTCGCGTGAGAAAGTTGCTCGCCCCCCGGGAGCGCAGGCGTCCCGCCCGCATGCGGCATGGCAGATAGCGGACCAGGTACGCGGTCACTTGGACCATACTGGTTTTCGAGCAAACCATCCGGCATCGCCCGGTACAGCCCATGCAGGCGGGCTTTGCAACCGTAGCCCGCGGCTTCAGCCGCCGGGCGGACACTGGGGTTGCTCATGCCAACTGCGGTCCACAACACGCCTGCCGGTGCACGTTGACCGTTGCGCCTTGCCCAACGGACACGCGAACATCTTGTCTGACTGACTGCAAGTGAGTATGAGATTCCATTCCCCCAGGTCTGTGAACAGTGTGGGGTATTGGATGGCACGGTTACAGATAATGTCGGATCATCTCGCGCCAGTGTTCGATGCGATGCGCTTCGCCTGGCCAGACATGCAGCGCATGCGGAATATCCTTGTCCCACAGCGCCGCACTGAGGGCGTGGTTGGTCCAGATGAACGGGTCTTCCTCGCCGATGACGAGCGTGATCTCCATGCGTCGCAGATGCGCCAGAATGGCAGAGTCGGTCAGACGCGGAATAAAATGGCAGGGGGTGTGAAAATAGATGGTCTCGTCGTAGTAGCCGTCAAACAGCGCACGAAACGACCCGATCGCCACCGTCAGATCATAGCGCCCGCTCAGTGCAACGACTTTATGAAACAGATGTGGATGGCGAAAGGCGATATTGACTGCGTGATAGGCGCCCAGGCTGCATCCATGGGCGATGACGAACGGATTCGGGTTGAGTTGCCGCGAGAGCGACAGCACTTCGTTGAGAATGTACGACTCATACTGCACGTGACGCGCAATGCGTTCCTGCGGCGGACGGTGAAAGGCGTACAAACTTTCACGATCAACGCTATCGACGCAGTAGAGTTGCAGCAATCCCTGTTCGATCGAGGAACGCAGCGTCTCGACCAGCCCCCAGTTCTCGTAATCGTAGAATCGTCCGGCGCGGGTCGGAAAGACCAGCACCCGCGCCCCTGCGTGACCGATGACCAGCATCTCCATGTCCCGCTGCAAACGGGGACTCCACCACAGATAGTACTCTCGCTGCACAGGTGGTCACTCGCTCGATACCGGCGCACCGCAAGGCATGTGCGCTTGCTTCACCAGGGTCAACATCCGTGGGAACAGGGTCGGAAACGGTCTGACGGCAGCGAACGCACATGGGATGCAGTTTCTTCTGCCGTCATGCCCTATGTACTACACCAGGGTTAGAACTGCGTTAAGAATATGTACAGATTCGATTGTGTCCGGCTGTGTAGATGCTCACTGCTCCTGTCGAGCGCCTGCCAGCATGGCAACATAGGGACGCAGCATGTGCGTCCATACCTGATAGCCCATTGCGCTCAGATGCAATCCATCGGCATCGAACAATTCAGCGCGCGGTCGTCCGTCGGCGTCCAGCATAGACGTATACAGATCAACGTAGTATCCTGATGATCGTTGTTCCATAAGTGCGCGTGCCGCGTTGTTGAAACGCAGAATCTTCTCGCGCAGGCTCCAGCGCGCGAGGCTGGGTTTGATCGAGATATACGCGACCGGTATCGGTCCAAGCGTTGCATCGATTCTGGCAAGCATCGCACGCAGGGAACGCACAACATCGTCGGGCGCGCGTCCGTCGCCGAGGTCGTTATCACCAGCGTAGAGCACTATCGATCCCGGTGCGCAAGGCACAACCAGCCGGTCGAAAAAGTGTACACAGGCAGCGAGCGTTGATCCGCCGAATGCCCGATTGACAACGGGCCACGGCGCCATATCCTCGCTGAGCGTCGTCCAGAGACGGAGCGACGAACTGCCGTAGAACAGCACTGCGCCAGCCGGAGGAGGCGCCGTTGTATTCAGTTTTTCCAGTTCCTGCACCTCGGGTTCGTACCACTCCAACACGTTCCTCCATCGCTGCTTCAGATCACCGGGCATCACGTCATACGAACTTGCGGTCAGTCAGACAAACAATATGATGCCCGACACACGATGCACACGCCACAGGCGAGTCGTGGCCATCCGCCCGCTTTCATTGCGGGTGCGGGTAGGTGAAGGCAATGCCTTCGCCTATCCGGTCGCACTTCAGTCAGCGATTTTTCAGACAGGCTCTTAGTGCCAACACGTCGAACTGCTGGTATCATAGTACCAGGACCAGTTTCTATCCAGGGAGTGCGCGTGACGAACACTTCAGACAATGCGCTTGTCGAACTGCCGCTCCTCGTGTTGCGCGGCATCGTCGTCTTCCCTCCCAGCGTCGTGCCGATGGCGGTGAGTCGTCCGGCAGCGATACGTCTGGTGGATGATGCGGTGACCACAGGCGGTCGTATTGCGGTGAGTGTACAACGCGAGAACGACCCCGAACAATGCTACGGCATCGGCGCATCGGCGCGGGTGCACCGCCTAGTGCGCCTGCACGACGGCACGCTCCGCATCGCGTTGCAGGCGATCGAGCGGGTTGCCATCGAACGAGTAACGCGGCGTGAGCCATATCTCCACGCCCTGGTGCGCTCTCTGCCGGACCACACCGATGACCCGGACATCACAGCCCATGCACAGGAAGCGCGTGAACGCGCCCGGGCATTGCTCGATGCACTGCCGCCAAACGAGGAACTACGCACCCAACTCGAGTCTGCCGATGATCCTCGCCATCTGGCGGCGCTGCTGGCATCGATGTTCCTGGTGCGCGCCAGTCTCGCGGAGCGTCAGGCGTTGCTGGAAATCGCCGATGTGCGCGAACGCCTGGTTCGGCTCAGTGCGCTGCTGACCTACGAGTTGGACATTCTGCGCAGTCATTTGAGAATGTAGTACGCGCCGCGTTTGTCGCCGACGCGCAACAGCAGGCCGCGTTCGACCAGATCGACGAGATCACGGCGCAGCGTTTCAGCGGAGACATCCGGCGCGATCTCCTGCATGTCGCGGTTCGTGATCCGCTGATGCTCCGCCAGAAAGAGCAGCGCGGCAATCTGTCGGTCGTTCAGCCCCATCCGGCGCCAGGCGGCGACATCGGCGCCGCCGGCATCGGCACGGTCATCGCCGGTGTGACCGTAGAGCGTGACCAGGAACCCGGCGGCCGTCTCGCGGAACTCCGGCGGCGGCAGCCCCGCTTCCGCCATTTGCCGCAGCATGCGGTCGATGCCATAGCCAAGCCGTTCGATCAGCCCCAGGTCCGCCAGCGCCTGCACCAGCGTTTCGTTGCGGCTGAACCGCTCTTCGACCAGATTCTGCAGCGTGACGTGCCCTGGCAGCCGTCCAGGTGAGTAACATTCGAGACGGTCACTAAACAACAACACACGAATAGAGTCGCCGCGGATGGTGTAGTCACGGTGCGCCAGCGCATTGATCAGCGCTTCTCGCACTGCTCCCAGCGGGAACTGCGTCCAGTCCTCCCGTTCCAGCCCGACCATGCGACTGCCACGGCGCATATGTTCCACCAGCCAGCGCTCGGCGCGGCGCGCCGTTTCCGGCAGCGTGTCGCGGATGTCTTCGCGCAGAAATGAATCGCTCATCTCACGCCCCTGATAGCGCACCAGGGTCACTTCCACCTGTGGAAACCAGCGCTCGACCGCAACGCCAAAGAGGAGCAGACCGGCATTGGTCGGCGCCAGTTCAGGCTTGCCAGTGATAGGATCAGTGCGTTGTGTCAGGCAGCCGCGCCGCAGCAAAAACGCCACTGGATCGGCTTCGGCGATCGGACCGACGCGTCGTGCATAGGCGGCGATCTTTTCCCGGTCCAGATCGGCAAGCGTCGCATCCGGCGGCGTCATCCGGTCCCAACTGGTTTCGCCCCGCTCGATCAGGAGCTGCCGCAGCGCATCAGGAGCAAGCGGCGCATTCGTAGCGCCTTCCCGCCGTAGATAGGTTCCGCCAGCACTGTAGACATGGGGCAATCCTGAAGGGACGGTGACAATCAGCAAGGTTGCGCCATGGTGCGTGATGACGGTCGGCAGCGGCAGGACCAGCGGCGGCAGGCACGCCAGCGCCGCGTCGAGCGCCAGCGCGCGCGCAGCGTCGGCATCCGCCACCCCTTCGACCTGTCGCCCACGCATGCCGATCACAACGGTTCCGCCGACGCCATTCGCCATTGCTGCCAGCGTCTGCGCCAGGTCGGCGAGGCGCACATTCGCCCGCACAAATGCCAGGCGTTGACCTTCTGCCTGCGCGAGGAGATCTGTGATCGCCTGTTCCTGAATGTCCATCGCCTTTTCTGGTTCTTTCGCGGCGTCAAACGTTTATGATTGTAGCACAAAATAGCGATCGCGTCTTGCACGATTCGCATGTCCGTGCTATCCTTTCGATATGAAACCAGCACCATTCGAACAGTTCGTCACATTCATCTACGTGCGCGACTTGCACGCCAGCAGTGCGTTCTACGGCGACCTCCTCGGCCTGCCGCTGGCGCTCGACCAGGGATCGTGCCGCATCTATCGGGTTGCCGGCGATGCCTACCTCGGCGTCTGTCGGCGCAACGACGCCGCTGGCGACCCAATGCCCGGCTCGCTCATTCTCACTCTGGCGGTGCAGGATGTTGATGGGTGGCATCGCTATCTGGCGGATCGCGGCGCGACGGTCGAGCAGCCGCCGCAGTACAACCCTCGCTTCAACATCTACCACTGCTTCCTGCGCGATCCAGACGGGTACCTGATCGAAATCCAGCGTTTCCTCGATCCGGCGTGGCCGCCTCCAGGGTAAAGGTTATCCGATGCGCTATGCGCAGAAAGGGTGCGCGCGTTCACGATCCACGTTGCACATTACGCAAAGGCGTAAAGGCGCGAAGGCTGCCGGCAAGGAACGGCAAGGATACATCGGCAGCTCCGTGGTTAGAAAAACAACTGATACTAATATGCAGTCATTTGAACAATCATGGTTTTTGGGAACATCATCCGGCATCCCCCGGTATAGCCCGCGCAGGCGGGCCTGGCGCCCGTAGCCCGCGGCAGCCGCCGGGGTTGCGCATGCCAACTGCGGTCCACGACACGCCTGCCGGGGCGCGTTGACCGTTGCGCCTTGCCCAACGAATACGCGAACATCTTGTCTGACTGACTGCAAGTTAGTACGAAATCAGGCAGCGCATGCCCAACACCCGCACCCACGATATCATCACATTCGCCACCGGCATGTTCCTGACGCCAGCGACGTATGTGCTGCTGGAGTCTGGCGGTCGGGAATACGCTGCAACCGGCGCCGCCGTCCTCGCTGGCGCTCATCTGATATCGGGGACCCTCTTCTCACCCGATCTCGATATCGACTCGGCAATCGATAATCGCTGGGGCATCTTCTTCTGGATATGGCGACCGTACATGTGGATCATCCCGCATCGCCATTTCTGGAGTCACAGTCTGATCGTTGCGCCGTTGCTGCGCCTGGGCTATTTCTATGTCGTCACCATGCTGATTGTCATCTGGGGGACGTGGGTTCTGGGGCGCATCGGCATTGGCGTGCCCGACCTGCACGCGCAGACGTCGGCGTGGATCTTCGACGTTATGCGCCGCAACCCCGATATGGTGCGCCTGTTCCTTGTCGGCTTCATCAGCGGCAGCGCCGCACATACCATCGCCGACTGGCTGGTGACCGGCGGGAGACGCTATCTGCGGATGGCGGGGATTCACCTGCGCAGCGACTATCACAACCACGACCGCATGCGGCGCTGATGAGAGTCACCTGAGCGGGCTGCTCGAATTTCTGCGCCTCCTTCCTTGCAAAAAAAGTGTAGCGCGGGCATTGTCCTGCACATTGCCGGCAATGCCTGCGCTACGCTTCCGTTTCCGGTCTGCATTCCCGGTCATCAGCGTTCAGGCGATAGGCGCCCTCCCGGTCAGCAGTAAGGTCACAAACAGCGCGATGGCAATCACGCCGCAGATGAACAACGCACCAATAATGGCTGAACGTCCCGGCAGCGACATCCGACGCTCAAGCAGCGTCGTGCGCGTCCGATCGACGCCTTCGCGCGCTCCGCGCCGGTTTCCAGCATTGGGCGCTGCATCCGACGTGACGACCGAAACGCGCTGAGATGGATCTGCAACAATCGTTTCGCCTTCAATCTCCGCTTCTGTCACCTCTGCTTCGGGGCCCTGGTGATGCTGCGCTGAAGGTGACGTATCGTCGAGCACCACTGGCTGCAGAACGAACTTCGGCTGTGATGATCGCCGCGAGGATCGCTGTGTTGTGTTGCCAACCGTACTCCGTGATCGGTCGGCGTGCTGGTCGAGACTCTGTCGGCTGGTCGATTTCATGATTGTTCGAGTCCAAGTGTTATCTCAGCAGTCTAATCCCATGTAATGTAATGATACGTCGCTCTACTTACCAGTCTATTACCATTTTGAAGGACATGATGAAGGTTGTGTCAGATTCGCTTCATCGGTCTATAACCAACCGCCGTGGTACAATGCTCATGGACAGGTCTCCGGTTCTCATACGAATACGCGGGCATTGGTCCCATCATGACTTCACGGCACAAAGCGAACCACGAAGGTCACCAAAGGATACGAAGGACATGCACTTCATGGTTCTTCCCCTTCGTGCGCTTCGGGTCCTTGGTGGTGAAGCCTCTGTGCAGTGGACTCAATCATGGTTTTTGAGAGAATAATCTGGCATCGCCCGGTGAAGCCCGCGCAGGCGGGCTTTGCAACCGTAGCCCGCGGCTTCAGCCGCCAGGCGGACGGGGGGTGCCCATGCCAACTGCGGTCCACGACACGCCTGCCGGGGCGCGTTGATCGTTGCGCTTTACTCAACGAACGCGCGATCATCGTGTCTGACCAACCGCCACGTGGTATCAGTTCTCGGTTCTCATACCAATTGGCGGTCAGTCGTATAAGATGTTCAGGCGCTCAGTCTGCGGTTCGAACCGGGTAATGTGCATCGGCGGATTGTACGAATGCCCGCACATTGGTCTCAGGTCTCAGGTCTCAGGTCTCAGGTCTCAAAGGCAACCCCCATGCACCAGATGCACCGCTTCTCCACCTGTATACTGCTGCTCGCGCTGCTCCTGGCATCGTGCGGCGGCGCACCGCCCCCTACCGCCGGACTCCCGTCGCCAACCGCCGCTCCGTCCGGGCCGTCAACGGCAGCGCCACCAACGCCAATTCCGTCGCCAACGCCAGAGACGCCGCCAACAACGAGCCTGCCCGAACCGACGCCTGCTCCGCCAGCAACGAGCCAACCCGAACCAACGCCTGTCCCCTCCCCGCCACCCACGGTCGCACCTCCGCCGCCGACAGCATCGCCGGCGCCTGCTTCTCCCACGCCGGTTCCGCCTGAGGCGTCATTCACCGGCGCGATCTTCTTCCTGCGCGGCGGCGCGCTCTGGCGCCTCGACGCCGGCGGTGAACGTCTGATCACGGATCAGGTTCGTGAATTCGCCCCTTTCTCAAATGGAAATGTGATTGCTGTGGTGCGTGAGACGGGACGGCAGTTCGATGTATGGACGGTGCAGCGCGATGGGAGCGATTTGCGGCGTATCACCAACGATCGCACAGTGGAAGCATCGCTCTCCTGGTCGCCTGACGGTGCGGCGCTGATCTTTGCCGCCGCCGATGTCGGCGAGCCTCTGCCGCAGACATGGCCCGAATGGGCAGTGTGGTGCAACGCCAGCCAGGTCGTTGTGGTTGATGTGGCAAGCGGGCAGCGCCAGACGCTTGCAAACGGCTGCGACCCCGCGTTGTCGCCCGATGGCCGCCGCATCGCCTATAGCGCACCGCCAACGCAGGGCGATCCGGCGCTTGCGAGTGGCGCGCCGGTTGCCGGGAACGCCATTCGCCTGATCAACCGGCGCGGCGAGAATGCCTGGAACTTCGCCCGCGCCGATGGTCCCGACGCTTCTGCACCCAATGCCGGTATGCTGGTCTATGCGCCCGCCTGGTCGCCTGATGGCGCGTCGGTCACATACCACCGCTACCTTGGCATGCAGATTGAAGTTGACATCAATCTGAGCGAAATCGGCGGGTCATTCGAAGGAAAGGGGCGTCCGTTCGCCGAAGGCGCCGGCTGGCTGCTGCCGGTCCGCTTCGCGCCGGATGGACGGCGAGCGGCGATCATTGAGCACAACTACAGCGATGCGCGCGGCTTCGGCGGCTATGATGCCTGGTCGGTGCAGATCGTCGCGCTCGATGGCGCGCGCACCGTCGATCTGCCGCAAGGACCGGTGACGATGCTCGGCGGTTCGGCGACACGTCTGCCACGCGCCGCCAGCGCCGCCTGGTCGCCGGACGGAACGCGCCTGGCGGCGCTCCTCCCGTCCGGCTGGCGCCCCGATGCGCCGCTGGACGAGCCATTCGATCCGACCGGCGCCGAGTCTCCCGGCGAGGTATGGCTGTGGCAGCCGGGCACAGCGCCGTCGGTCCGCCTGATCGACAATGTCGATTTCGCCTCGCCGCTTGCCTGGCTGCCCTGAGAGGCTTCTTGGGAATACTGACGCAGAGGGCATATTGATTGCGAAACTGTGCGCCTTTGCGTCTTCACGTCAACCTTTTCGAGAAAGGCTGTAGGACAGGCGCCTACTTGCCAATCGCCCGCAGCACTTTCGGCGGCAGAACCCAGAGAAGCGAACCGGCGCCGGGTTCGAGTGATGAAAGGTCGATCAGCGCCAGCCCGCCTTTCTTCATCACCACCCGGCTGCCCCCGGTCAGATCGGCGATCATACCGCTGAGGTCCGGCTCGTGACCGACGACCATGACACTCCTGGCACGCGGTATATCCGCCAGCAGATCGAGAAGCGTCGCTGCATTACACCCCGGCGCAAGCGCGCCAACCGTCTCAGGCGCAACGTCCAGCGCAGCGCCGACGATCTCGGCGGTTTCGCGGGCGCGGGTCAGCGGGCTGGTCCACAACCGGTCGAGCACCACACCGAGTCGCCGCAGCCCGCGCGCGCCAATGCGCATCTTCTCGGCGCCTTCAGGTGTCAGCATGCGCGCCGAGTCGCTGCCGTCGTTCGAGCGCTCTTCCGCAATTGCGTGGCGGAGCAGGTAGAGTTCCATTGCTTCACTCCTTTGTGGTGGTATAATTGAAACTTGAGCATATGCGCGAATTGATGGATTGTCAGGCACACGTTGTTGTTCTGGCGCCTCGCGCCTCGCGCCTCGCGCCTCGCGCCTCGCGCCTCGCGCCCCGCGCCTCGCGCCTTTCACCTGAATCCTATGCACGAATCGATACCAGTTCTTGATTTTGGTTCGCAGACAGCGCAACTGATCGTCCGTCGCCTGCGCGAACTCGGCATCTACAGCGAACTGCTGCCGTATGATGCGCCAGAGACCGATGTGCTGGCGTTGCAGCCGCGCGGCATCGTCCTTTCCGGCGGTCCGGCGAGCGTCTATGAGCCGGGGGCGCCACAGTTGCCGCCATGGCTCTGCGAACACGACCTGCCGGTGCTCGGCATTTGCTATGGGATGCAGTTGCAGGCGCACACGCTCGGCGGGCGCGTCGAAGGCATGCAGAGCCGTGAGTTCGGTCCGGCGGAGATTACGGTCGTCGATCCCGGTCCACTGTTTGCCGACACTCCAGAGCGACAACCGGTGTGGATGAGTCACGGTGATCACATCGCCGCGCTGCCCCCTGGATTCCGTGCGATGGCGCATAGCCCTGGCGCGCCATTCGCCGCCGCCGGGGACGACCGGCGCCGCTGGTATGGCATTCAGTTCCATCCCGAAGTCGTCCATACCCGTTTCGGGCGCGACCTGCTGCGCAATTTTGCGTTTCGCATCTGCGGTTGCCGCGGCGACTGGCAGCCGGAAAACTTTGTCGCCGAGGCCATCGAGCGCGTGCGCGCGCAGGTCGGCGAGGGGCGGGTGATCTGTGCGCTTTCCGGCGGCGTCGATTCGGCAGTCGCCGCGCTGATCGTCCACCGCGCCATTGGCGACCGGTTGACGTGTGTGTTTGTCGATAACGGGTTGCTGCGCCAGGGCGAAGCCGAACAGGTTGTCGCCACATTCCGTGAGCATTTTCATATCCCCCTGATCGCCGTTGA
This sequence comes from uncultured Roseiflexus sp., assembly GCA_937935075.1. Lineage (GTDB taxonomy): Bacteria > Chloroflexota > Chloroflexia > Chloroflexales > Roseiflexaceae > Roseiflexus. Next base: position 56,063 of record CALGYB010000098.1, read on the forward strand.
TGCAGCGGACGAGTTTCTCAGCGCGCTTGCCGGTGTTGCCGATCCGGAGCAGAAGCGCAAAATCATCGGCGAAAAGTTCGTGCGCATCTTCGAGCGCGAAGCGCGCCGCATCGAAGGGGCGCGCTTCCTGGCACAAGGGACCCTCTACCCCGACGTGATCGAAAGCAAAGCGCCGGATCGTCAGAAGGGCGTCACCATCAAAACCCATCATAACGTCGGCGGGTTGCCCGCCGATATGCAGTTGACCCTGGTGGAACCGCTGCGCTACCTGTTCAAAGATGAGGTGCGCGCCGCCGGTCTCGCGCTGGGTCTGCCGGAAGATTGGGTCTGGCGCCATCCCTTCCCCGGACCAGGGCTTGCCGTGCGCGTGCTTGGTCCTGTGACCCGCGAGCGCCTCGCAACGTTGCGCGCCGCCGATGCCATCTTCATGGAAGAATTGCGCATTGCCGGATTATACCGCGCAACGCAACAGGCGTTTGCAGTGCTGCTGCCGGTGCGCAGCGTCGGCGTGATGGGCGATGGGCGCACCTACGCCGATGTGGTGGCGCTCCGCGCCGTCACGACCGAGGATTATATGACGGCGGATTGGGCGCGTCTCCCCGCAGACCTGCTCGCGCGCGTCAGCAGCCGCATCGTGAACGAAGTCCCTGGCGTCAATCGCGTCGTCTACGACATCTCCTCCAAACCTCCGGCGACCATCGAGTGGGAATAGATGGGTCCTATGAAGGGTCACGCATCGGCTCCCGGCAAAATTATTCTGTGTGGCGAACACGCCGTCGTCTATGGTCGGCCCGCGATTGCGCTGCCGCTGAGCGGCATTCGCGCGCATGCCAGCGTCACCGCCGGCGCTGCGGGGCTTGGCATTCGCTTCGATGCTCCCGACCTCAGACGGCGCTGGCTGCTCTCTGCCGCTCCCAACGATCCGCTCTCCGCACTGGCGTTGACGACCCTCCGGCGGCTGGAGGCGGTGGAGATGCCGGATATTCAGATCACCGTCACATCGGACATCCCCATCGCCAGCGGGCTGGGGAGCGGCGCTGCGATTGCGACAGCCATCGTGCGAGCGCTGGCAGCCGTCTTCGGACGCGACCTGAGCGCAGCGGAGGTTTCGGCGCTGGTGTATGAGAGTGAGCAGCGCTACCACGGCACACCCAGCGGCATCGACAACACCGTGATTGCCTACGAGCAGGCGATCTGGTTCCAGCGGCGCAGCGAGCCGCCGCACCTGATCGAGCCGTTATCAATTGCTGCGCCATTCACGCTGCTGATCGGCGATACCGGCGTGCGCAGCGCCACGCGCCTGCCAGTCGGCGAGGTGCGGCGGCGCTGGCAGAACGACCCGGCGCGGTACGAAGCGTTGTTCGATCAGGTAGCGGATGTTGTGCATCAGGCGCGCCGTGCGCTGGCTGAAGGCGATGTCGCAGCGTTGGGACCGTTGCTCATCCGCAACCAGAATCTGCTGGAGCAGATCGGCGTGTCATCACCGGAACTCGAGCGTCTGGTCGCGGCTGCGCGCAGAGCGGGCGCAGCGGGCGCCAAACTCTCCGGCGGCGGGTGGGGCGGCGTGATGATTGCGCTGGTTGACCCTGAAACGATCACGCCGGTGCGCACGGCGCTCCTGGAAGCCGGTGCAACGCAGGTGCTGGAAACGATCGTCAGCGCATCCGCCTGAACAGCGAACGATATGCTATACTACAAGGAACGGGCGGCGATTTGCCGCTTTTTGTTGATCAAACAAAGGGTGTGAGCGATATACACGCTCAACGAACAGAACGCACCTTCCTGTTTGTTGAGCGTCTGGATAGTATTCCAATGGCGAAGATCATGGTAGCCATGAGCGGCGGCGTCGACAGTTCGCTGGCGGCGGCGCTGCTCCACGAAGCCGGTCACGACGTTACCGGCGTGACATTGCACCTGTGGGAGGGCGACGACGACCGCCTGGCGGAGAGTCTCTGCTGCTCCCAGCAAATGACCGAGAGCGCCCGGCGTGTGTGCGCGCAACTCGGCATACCCTACTATGTCTTCAATTATCAGCGCGAGTTCCGGCGCTATGTGATCGAGTACTTCCTGCGTGAGTACGCCGGCGGCTTCACGCCCAACCCCTGCCTGGAGTGCAATCGCGAAATCAAGTTTCGTGCACTGCTTGCGCGCGCGCGCACCCTCGGATTCGACTACGTCGCCACCGGGCACTATGCGCGAATCCGCATTGATGAAAGAGACGCAGACGACCCGGACTCTCGGTCGGCACACGGCGCGCAGCGCGTCATCTATCGCCTGTTGCGCGCGATCGATACGGAGAAGGATCAGTCGTACATGCTCTTCATGCTTGGTCAGGACGACCTGGCGCGGCTGATGTTCCCAATCGGCGAGTATACCAAAGCGGAAGTGCGCGCCATGGCTGCTGCGCGCGGTCTGGCAAGCGCCAACCGACCGGAGAGCCAGGATATTTGCTTCGTTCCCGGCGGCGACTACCGCAACCTGCTGCGCGAGGAGCGCCCCGACGCACTGCGCCCCGGACCGATCCTCGACATCGAGGGGCGCGAGGTCGGCAGGCACCAGGGATTGCCGCTCTACACCATCGGACAGCGGCGTGGTCTTGGCATCGCCGCCGGTCAGCCCATGTACGTCCTGGAACTCGACGTTGTGCGCAATGCAGTGATCGTCGGTCCTGAATCGGCGCTCCGGCGCGCGTCGCTGCGCGCCGAACGGGTCACCTTCGTCAGTGGCGACTGGCCCCATGCGCCATTCGACTGTCTGGCACAGATCCGGGCGCACGCCGATGCAGTTCCAGCACGGGCAACTCCCATTGAGCCAGGAACAGTCGAGGTGCACTTCGAACATCCACAGCGCGCCGTCACCCCGGGACAGGCGATTGTCTTCTATGACGGCGACGTCGTGCTTGGGGGCGGACGGATTGCGCGCGACTGAAGTGAGGGAGACGAGTCAGCGATGCCGCCAGCCCTGCTGCTGATCCTGTTGATTGTCACTGCCAGCGCAGGGCTGGCGCATATGCTTTGGGGACGGCGCTGGGTGCAGATACCGATATTCTGGCTGGCAGCCGCCGGAGGAGCGCTCATAGCACTGGCGGTTGACGTGCGACTGCCGCTGCCCTTGATCACACCCGCCGGCGTTCCGGTGCTCGAGATGACGCTCGGCGCATGGGGGCTGCTGATCGTTGCCTCACGATTGCGCCTGTGATATAATCAGCGCCGCTCCGCGGCATCCGAGTGGCTGTCGCGCCTGGAAGAAGGAGATGCGCTGTGGGAAAATGGATCGGCATCGGACTGACCATTGTGCTGCTGATCGTCGTTGGGTTCATTGTCGGCGCGTATCTGTCCCCTGATTTTCGTGTCGCTTCACGCGACGTTGCAATTGTGGTGCTGGCAGTATTCCAGATGATTTCGGCGCTGATATCGATCGCCCTGCTGCTGGTGCTGGTCTATGCGGTGCGCACGCTGACCCGCGTTTCCCGCACATCGCTGATCCCTAAACTGGAAGAAGTCTCGGTCAAACTCGATCAGGTGCTGGAACAGGGGCGCGGCGTGGCGGCAAACCTGCGTGACACGACGAGTACTGTGAGCGGGACGACATCATTCCTGGCGGATCGCGCCATTGCGCCGGTTATTCGCGTCTCTGGTCTGATGGCAGGAGTGCGCGCCGCTGCGGCGTATCTCGCCAGGCGCGACGAGGAGCAGACGTCCTAGCGCATCTGCGAGGGTATACCCAGTGTTTGGTGGTACCGGCGCGCTATTGTCGTTCACTACGCTCCGTGGTATCATACATCAATAGACAGTCACGTGCCAATGGTTGGATGTTGGAAGTCCGGGTGTGAATGGTGTGATGGGTCGAGCGAAGGAATGATTGAGCAATCATTTTCGTATGGTGGTCAGGCCGTTCTTGAAGGGGTGATGATGCGCGGCTTGCGCCAGGCGACCGTTGCCGTCCGCACTCCATCAGGCGAGATTGTCTTTCGCCACGAAGCGCTGAATGTCGAGCGCCGCCGTATGTGGGAAACCCTGCCATTCCTGCGTGGCGTCCTGATGCTGTGGGACACGTTGAGTCCGGGCATTCGCGCACTCAATTTCTCTGCCAGCGCTGCCCTGGGTGAAGAAGAACAGCCGCCATCGAAGGGCGCGATCACGCTGACGCTCATTGTATCACTGGCGTTTGCATTCGGGTTGTTTTTCGTCACGCCGCTGTTGATTGCCAGCCTGCTCGAGCGTCTGGGGGCAACGCCGCTCATGCGCGATATGGCGGAAGGGTTTATTCAACTCGCCATCTTTATCGGCTATCTGACGCTTATCGGGCGGATGCCCGATATTCAGCGCACCTTCGGGTACCACGGCGCCGAGCACAAGACGATCAACGCCTACGAAGCCGGCGCGCCGCTGACCGTCGAATCGGTGCGCTCGTTCTCGCTGTTGCATCCCCGCTGTGGCACAAGTTTCCTGCTGGTCGTCGTCGTCCTGAGCATCCCGTTCTTTGCACTCTTCAGCGGTCTGCCGCTTGGCGAACGGTTGCTCTCGCGCATCATCTTAGTGCCGGTCATCGCAGCGGTTTCGTATGAACTGCTGCGCCTGTCGGCGGCAAACTTCCATCGTGGCTGGGTGCGGCGCCTGGTTGCGCCATCGCTGGCGTTGCAGCGCCTGACGACCCGTGAACCCGATGATACCATGATAGCTGTGGCAATCGCTGCGTTGATACCGGCGCTTGCCGCCGATGGCGTTGTTCCTGCGGCGTTCGACGCATCGCTGGCGCACGGCGTGGCGCGATCGCCTGCTGATGCCGCGCTCGCATAACCCTCGCATCAAGCGAGTGGAGGAAACCATGCCGCTGGTCGGTAACATCCGCGATTTTGGGCTTTCAGACTTCCTATACCTCGTTGACCGGGGCTATAAGACAGGATGCCTGCACCTGAGCCACGCCGATGACATGGCGTCGCTCTATTTCGACAAGGGCAAGCTGATTACGGCAACCCGGAAGGATGATAATGTCCCGGTCACCGATCTGCTCGTCCGTAAAGGAAAACTGACGCCGGTGCAGGCAACGCAGGCAGCGCAGGCGCATCAGGCGCAAAATGGCGTCAGTCTATCGCAGGTGCTCGTGACCCTGAATCTGATTGGGCGCGATGAATTGCAGCGTGTGCTGCAACAGCATATCGAGGAATCGGTGTATGCGCTGTTCGGATGGAACGAGGGCGAATTTCGCTTCGAACAGGGGCAGCGTCCTGAACCGACGGCGCCGATTATGCCGACCCCTCTGGCAGTTGAGCATCTGATCATGGAGGGTGTGCGGCGTATCGATGAGTGGGGCCGGATTAAGGATCGCATTCCGAACACCGACCTGGTCGTGAAATTTATCGAGCAACCCATCGAGCGCACCAAAGGGATTAACCTTGCTGCTGACGAGTGGCGTGTGTTCGCACGGATCAATGGCAAAGACACTCTGGCAGAGATTGCCCGGAAGACAGGAATGAGCGAATTTGATGTCTGCCGTATTGTCTATGGCTTCCTTACCGCCGGGCTGGTCGATGTCATTCGTAAGCCGGCGCCGGTGCCGATGCTGGCCACAGGCCGCCCCCTGGCCGAGGCGCCACGTGTCAAGAAGAGCCTGGTAACCCGCATTATCAACCGCATTCGTGGTATGTAACGGCGCAGTCAGCGTGGAGGACCGGTGTGCAGACGGTAAAAATGGTCATCAGCGGCGCAGTCAACGCCGGAAAAACCGAGTTCATCAGGACAATCAGCGAAATCGAAGTGGTTTCGACCGAACGTCCCGCAACTGACGATACCCGGCTGATCAAAAAGGAAACCACGGTTGCAATGGATTTTGGTCGCATTGCAATCGGCGATGATCTGGTGTTGCATCTGTTTGGCACGCCAGGGCAGAAGCGATTCGATTTTATGTGGGAGATTCTATCGGAGGGGATGCTGGGTCTGATCATCCTCGTTGATAGTACGCGTCCTGAAACGTTTCGCGAAACAAACCGCATTATCGATTTCTTTATGTCGTACCGCGAGACCCCTTACGTAGTCGCAGCCAATAAGCAGGATCGCCCCAATGCCTGGTCGCCGGACGAGTTGCGCCTGGCGCTACGCCTTCCTTCCCATATCAAAGTGCTGCCCTGTATGGCGACTGAGCGCGAGAGCGTCAAAAACGTGTTGCTTGAACTGCTCGATGTGATTATGCAGCGCAGCGAGGATTAGCTGCTTTCTGCCGTGTGGGTGTTGTCAGAAGACGGCTCAGTGTCATCGTGCGCCCGCTTTTTCGCCCGATCCGGTTTCGGCGGTGGAGCGTTGATCCGGTTCATCGCAACGACTATGCCTTCGCGGAGCGCCAACTCCAGTGCATCTGCCGCCCGCTCAATGACCTCCGGTAACTGCGCCTCCTGCTCAGGAGTGAAACGCCCCAACACATAACCGGCCAGGTCCCATGTTGGCGGTGGACGATCTATGCCAACCCGCAATCGTGGAAAGACCTGTGAACCAAGTAAGGTGATGATCGACCGCATGCCATTGTGCGTTCCGGCGCTGCCGCGTTCGCGCAGACGAAGCGCGCCAAACGGCAGATCGACATCATCGTACACCACCAGCAATTCGGTTGCCGGGTCGATTTTGTACCACTGGCGCAACCCGACAACCGCCTGCCCACTGAGGTTCATGAAGGTCTGCGGAAGGGCAAGCGCCACGCGCTGACCGGCGATGACTCCTTCTGCAACCTGCGCGTTGGCGCGTTTGTGTGTGAATTCGAGATGATGGCGATGGGCCAGTTCGGTAACAATCCGAAACCCGATGTTATGGCGCGTCCGGGCATAGGTATCACCCGGATTGCCAAGCCCTACGATCAGCCACATACCTGTGCTCCCGCAGTACAATAGTTGGGTGCGCACCCGAAACACGAGGGGCGCAGCGCGCTGCGCCCCCTCGATGGTTTCTTGCTCTTCTCTATCGCTCGCCTGATAGAGCGAGCAATCAGATGGTGCACAATACTTGCCGGTGTTGATCGTCTTCCGCTGACGTTGGCTTCGACAGGCTCAGCCAGCGTCAGCCGCTCCACGTCCTCGATGGTCCAGGTTTTGGTTGATGCTCCATTAGAGACGCGACCGGGCGCGATGGAGACGCCAGGTGCGCGCCAGGAGGGTTGCACCAAGCAACGCAAAACCCGCCAGAGGAACACCGGTGCTCGTTGCCGGCAGTGGCGCCGTCGTCGCTGGACTGACCGCGTCGCCTGCGGTGGCAGACGTTGCTGCCGGCGCCACTCCCGCCGGTTGCGCCGCCTCGACGATCGCGGTCGGCGGCTCAGTGGCCGGTACAGGCGTCAGCGTTGCGGTCGGCGTCGCAGTTGGCGCCTCGGTTGGCGCGGCAGTCGCCGTATTCGTCGGCAGGACCTGCGCCTGCGCCGTATTGACCACATCGACTGTCACGATATTCGAGTAGAGGGGAATGGAAAGGCCGGCAAAGGTCAATTCAGCCTGCGCGACGATACGTGTTCCAGCAAGCACATCCGGTTTGATTCTGGTCTGGACAATCACCTCGAACCCCTGGCCCGCAGGCAACTCAGCGACGCCCAATGAAATACGATTATCGGTGCGCGAGGGATCGCCCGGAGTAAACGCGCCTGGAGTGTTACGGTCAATTGGACCGGCGGACAGCGCAGTGATTTCGAGATTGGCCGGAAAGACGCTGCGGAGCGCCAGATCACGCAGAGCATCGGTTGGATGCGTATTACGAATCGCGATCACATACGTGACAGCATCGCCGGGGAATGCGCTGCCCCAATTGCTTGCCATACGGAAGAAGACGGCATCTGTGGACGCAATCATCGTTGGCGACGCCGCCGGTGTTGCGGTGCGCACACCACTCGTGCCGGCAGGACGTGTCGGGCGCGGCTGTTGAACCACCCGCGTTGCCGGCGCAACCGGCGCAGGCGTTGGCGGCAAAACCAGGTCGATGACAGGCGGCGGCGGCGCGCCTTCCGGCGGCGCGCCCCCTTCGCCGCCACCTCCTTCCGGAGGCGGCGCCGGCGGTTGAGGCGGCGTCGGCGGTTGAGGTAGCGTCGGCGTTGGTGTCGGGACACCAGGAGTGACCGGTGTTGCCGGCGGCGATGTCGGGCGATTGGGGTCTGGCGACGGAGTCGGCGGAATGATGCCTCCGCCAGATATGCGCACGGCCACCGGATCGGAGGCTGCGGTAAAACTGCGGGCATCCTGCGCCGCCGCCTGATTGGAAATGATGACCTCGGACTGAACGCCAGGACGCACGCGAACATTGATATTGATCGAGACCGGTTGGTTGACGACGGCAGTGACCGTACATACAACAGTATTGCCGCTCACCTGACACGACCCGTTCGAGGCGCTCGTGCCGGTCACTTCCAATTGCGCATTGATCGGATCACGCACCTCGATCTGGATCGGAACCGACGAGTTCGTACCGACTGCCAGCGAATACGTAAATTCCTGGCCCGGCGAAGCAAACTGCACCGAGGCGGATTTTGAGAGAGTCAGCGGCGGTACGCCAAGAACCGGCGTCGGACTGGGACCCGGAGTAGGCGTAGAAGTCGGCGTTCTGGTCGGCGAGAATGTCGGAATCGGCGTGATCGTGCCCCCTGAGTCGCTGGTCGGGGTAGGCGTATTCGTCACCCCGGAGTCGCTGGTCGGGGTAGGCGTATTCGTTGTCACCGGCGTCTGATCGCCCGGTGTTACGGTTGGCGTATCGACCGGAGTTGGAGTCGTCACCGAGGTCGGGCTACTGGTTGGGCTTGGACCCGCCGTCGGGCTTGGCTCTGGCGTCTCAGTCGCACGCGCCTGCGGTTCTACAGCCGGCGCCTCGGTCGGCGCCTCGGTCGAATCGGTGGTCGGCGCCTCGGCGCCGACGGTTGGCGCTTCAGTCGGCGCTTCGGTCGGCGCCTCCTGCGCACGTGGAGCAGCCGGCGCAAAGGCGGGATACACCCAGCGATAGACTTCCGCATAGAGCGGGAAGACGATCAGCGCCACACTCAGCACAACGAGCAGCAATTCATAGAAGGTCCAGCGCGCGGGCGCGCGCCCGGAACGCGGTGAACGATGACGGTCAGGGAGACGCTGCATAATGACGTTCCTCCTTGCGATCCAGGCGTTGCGCTATTCGCCGGTCAGCGGCTGCGCCCCGACCAGATCACCAATGACAATCAGGCGCTGGGTGTCCCAGTTGGTGCAGGTGATCAGGGTGATGGTCGGCGCCGGTGTGGGATCGAGCACCTCGACTTCTGTGGGCCAGATATTTCGCATTTCACGAACCCGATACTGATAGCGCCAAGTTCCTGCATCGACAAACATATCCGCTCCGGGACTCAGGCGACCCAGGTCGCGAAAGACGGCGCCGCGCAGGCCGGCGTGCCCTGCGAGCGCCATATTTCCGGGATCGCCAGGCAATCCTGTGCCGTGAAGATAACCGGCGGCATAATCGGCGACCTGCCAGGCGCCATCGACGATGAAAACCTCAACAACCGGCGTATCAAGACCAAGGGCTGGAATGATCAGGCGACGAGGCAACGGCGTACTCTGCTCTTCCGCCGCTTCAATGGGCGAACGCGGCGCCAGAAATCCTTCGGCGGGCGACGGTTGCTGCATATTCGGCGTCGTGAATGGGAGCGGTACAGCAGCAGGAATAATCCGTTCCGGGGCTGCCGATGCGGGCGGATGCACAATCACCGCTGCGCGAGGAGCGGCTTCAACCGGCGGCGCCTGTCGCATTGCCTGTTGCACATGCCACCAATCGCGCACCGGCCCATCCACGACCCACCAGGCAAAGATCAGCATTGCCGCAATACCAAACAGGCGTTCTGCATGATGAAGCCAGTGATCGACCCAGGTACGGAAACGGTATCCGCGAAGCGCCTGATCGCGATGCTCATCAAGGGAACGCAACACTGTCGGCTTCTTCCATGATCGGCTTGGCGTCAACGGTGTGCTGATCAGTGTTTCGAGAAGCGTTTCGTCGTCTGATTGCGTTGTCACAGGCGAGTGAGATGGCACGGAATATCATATATCGTTGGGGGATGACCCACAACACTCTTTATACCTTGAATGATTATACGCGATGCATGGCAGTTGTGCAATAGGAATCTGCGAATCTGCCCTATGCTATCGCCTGGCATATTCTTGAGGTGTAAAGTGATCCGTTAAGTTATGCGCCAGGGTTCGATTGCGCTATAATGGCTGTGAGAGGAGAAAGCCAATATGAAGCATGATCAGATGCCATCCGGCGACATATCCGCAGAACAGGTGATTGCAAGGGCGCAAGCGCTGATTGCTGCACGATCCGACGCAGCATCCGCCCAACGCGCCGTGGAGGAGCGACGCTGGCGCCTGTTCTTTCTTATCACGTTGATTGCGCTGGTCATCGCAATACTTGCGGCGCCTGCGCCGACGCTGGAAAAGAAATTAATCCTTGCGCTGAGCGGGGTATGTTCGCAGCAGCACAACCTGTTCGTTGGCGGTATTCAACTGCCGCTCTGTGCGCGTGATACGGGGATGTACCTCAGTCTGCTGGCGACATTGGGCGTGCTGATGCTCCGCGGTCGAGGCAAGGCCGGCGGGTTGCCGCCGTGGCGTATCCTGGCGACGCTGATTGGGCTGGTGCTCATTATGGCAGTCGATGGTATCAATTCGACAATCAACGAGATCGGGATGATGCCATGGTATGAGCCGCGCAACGACCTGCGCACCGTGACGGGCATGGGCGCCGGAGTGGGACTGGCAGTGCTGCTGATGCTTCTCTTCAATCGCTCGCTACGGCGCGATGTCGATGAGACGCTGCCGGTGCTGGGAACATGGCGCGAGTTGGCGCTGATCGCCTCGATCAACGCGATTATTCTGACGGTGTTGCTGCTCGACATTGGGTTTCTGGCGTGGCCTCTGGCGCTGCTCGACGTTATCGGGGTGAGCGGGACGCTGTTCGTGACGGCATTGACCGCAACCGCAGTCGTTATGAACTATGATGGAACCATCACACGCCTGGCACACCTGGCGCGACCGGCGACATTTGCTCTGATCCTGACCGGAGCATTCCTGGCGGGCATGGCGTGGCTTCGCGCCACATTCATCGGCATCTGAAACTGAGCAGGGGCGCGCCGCCGCCGCGCCCCTCCAGGCGTCCCGACTTGCTGTTTTGCCCTCACCCCCCGCCCCGCTCCTGCACGGCGAGAGCGGGGCGCGTTGGAGCGCCGCACCGCAGAGGTGCACCAACAACACCCCCATTTGCGAGGCGTCATACCATCGCCTGCGACGAGCGCAGCATGCGGGCGCGCCAGCGCGCAAGATCCGCCAGGCGCCCGAATGACTCGTAGAGGCCAGCGTCATGTGCCAGGCGCGCCTGACGCGCCTCGATCTCCTGCGCCAGCTGATCGAGCGCATCTGCATCATCAACAGCGTCTTTGTACTGCGCCATGAATGCGTAGAAACCGCCGTGCGCCGGATTGCAGACGCGCAGATCGTATCGCCGATTCACCGCCTGTTCGTGCAGCCGCCATAACTCGTGATCCGATGGCGGCGACGCACGGGACGCAGGCGCAGCGGGTTTTCGCCAGAACATTGCTCTCCTCCTGCATATATGATGCGTCGCGCACGGTCCTGGTTACCCGACAGGCGCTTCGACCGGCTCAGCGCACCGCTCTCCTGCAGTGTGACGCCCGGTCTGCGACTATGGTCGCCCGACAGGCGCTTCGACCGGCTCAGCGCACCGCTCTCCTGTACGGAGATGCCCGCCCTTGACAATTCCTGCAATTTCGGTATAATCAATCAAGGATTTAGTTTACACAAAATTATCTTTTAGGAGGCCTACATGAGGCGATGGGGACGGCGATGCGTGGCGCTCTTCGCAATGATCACGCTCCTGATCGCCTGTGGGCAACCGGCGACGCGCGGCGACGATCTTTCCGACCGTCCCATCCGCGTCGTGACAACCACCGGGATGGTCGGCGATCTGGTGCAGAACATCGGCGGCGAGCGGGTTCGGGTAAATGCGCTGATGGGTCCGGGAGTCGATCCGCATCTGTACAAAGCGAGCGCTGGCGATGTGATCCGCTTGCAGGAAGCGGACATCATCTTCTACAACGGGCTGCACCTTGAAGCCGCCATGGGAGAAACGCTCGAACGCATGCAAGGGCAGGTCAGAGCAGTCGCGGTGACGGCTGGCATCCCGCGTGAGGCGCTGTTGCCCTCGGATGAGTACGAAAACCTGTACGATCCGCATGTCTGGTTCGACGTGACCCTGTGGAAACGGGCAGCGGAGCATGTGCGCGATACGTTGATCGATCTCGATCCCTCCAGTGAGTCGATCTATCGTGCGAACGCAGATGCCTATCTGCGCCAGCTCGATGAGCTGCACGCCTACGTGCTGGAGCAATCGACCACTATTCCCGAAGAACAGCGGGTCCTGATCACCGCGCACGACGCCTTCCGCTATTTTGGGCGCGCCTACGGCTTCGAGGTGCGCGGATTGCAAGGCATCAGCACGATTACCGAAGCCAGCGCAGCCGATGTTCAGGAACTGGCTGAGTTTATTGCCGAGCGCCGCATTGCTGCAATCTTTGTCGAAACGTCGGCGCCGCAACGCGCGATCGAGGCAGTGCAAGCGGCGGTGCGCGCACGCGGTTTCGAGGTGCAGATCGGCGGTGAACTCTTCTCGGATGCAATGGGTGATCCAGACTCGCCGGAGGGAACCTACATCGGCATGGTGCGCCATAACATTGATACGATTGTGAGCGCGCTGCGGGGCGCTGCATAAGGCACGAGGGAAAAGGCGTGAGGAAACGATTTGGAGTTGAAACATGGAGAGAGGTTGCAGCGCAACGCCTCGACGACAGATGAGTGAGAATCGCAGATGAGCACTACATACCCCGCAATTCAGGTGACCGATCTGACCGTTGCGTACCGCGACAAGCCGGTGCTGTGGGACATTGACCTGACTGTGCCCGGTGGCGTGTTGATGGGGATCATCGGACCGAATGGCGCCGGCAAGACGACGCTGATCAAGACGATCCTGGGTCTCATTCGCCCGGCTGCCGGGCAGGTGTTGATCTACGGCAAGCCCTACGCTGAGCAGCGCCGGCTGGTTGCGTATGTACCGCAGCGCAGCAGCGTCGATTGGGATTTTCCGACCAGCGTGCTCGATGTGGTGATGATGGGGCGGTATGGCGCGCTTGGCTGGTTCCGCCGACCAGGAAAGCGCGAACGCGAACTTGCGCTCGAAGCGCTGACCCGTGTCGGGATGCAAGAGTTCGCCCATCGTCAGATCAGTCAGTTGTCCGGCGGGCAGCAGCAGCGCGTCTTTCTGGCGCGCGCGCTGGTGCAGGACGCACAGGTATATTTTATGGACGAGCCATTTCAGGGAGTTGATGCGACTACGGAGCGGGCGATCGTCGGGCTGCTGCAAGACCTGCGCACCGCCGGGAAGACGGTCGTTGTCGTCCACCACGACTTGCAGACGGTCGCCGAATACTTCGACTGGGTCACACTCCTCAATGTGCGGCTGATCGCCAGCGCTCCGGTCGCGGAGGCGTTTACCGAGGCCGCACTACGCGCCACGTATGGCGGACACATTGCATTTCTCGAAGGACGGTATCCCGACACAACCGCCGGAGAGCGACGCACTGGCGTTGTCATTTCATCCTGAACGACCAGGAACGGTTTGCACTGCTGCTGGAGGCGCAGGCATTACGCCGTGCAGTGATGAGTTTGGTCTCTGACCCTCATATCGTGTAGCGGACAGTCATACAAGATGTTCGAGCGCCCGGTTCGCAAGGCGTAACAATCTACAACGCCTTGGCATCAGCAGCCCCAACAGGGCTTTCATGTCCTCAGCGAGAGCTTTAGCCCGCAGCGCCCCGGCATCTCGCTGCGCGCCCCGGCAGTATTGTACAGATGACCGTGCATTCGTAATCAGTTCTCAGTTCTCACTAAAATGCGGTCGGTCAGACAAGATGTGCGAAGGTTCGGTTTGCAAGGTACAACAGTCAACACGCACCGGCAGACGTGTCGTGGACCGCAATCCGCCCGGCGGCTGAAGCTGCAGGCTACGGGCGCCAAGCCCGCCTGCGCGGGCTGCACCGCGCGATGCCGGATGATATGCGCAAAAACCATTGTTGTCCAAATGACTGTGTATGAGTATCAGTTCTCGGTTCTCGGTTCTCGGTTCTCAGTTCTCGGTTCTCGGTTCTCGGTTCTCGGTTCTCAGTTCTCGGTTCTTGATTCGCTATGTTCGATGATCTCTTTACTGACTACACCCTGCGCACCGTCGTGCTCGGATCGACGTTGCTCGGCATCGTAAGCGGCATGGTCGGCGCATTCGCCGTCCTCCGCCGGCAAAGTCTGCTCGGCGACGCCATGTCGCATGCGGCGCTGCCAGGCATCGTGCTGGCATTCATCGTCACCGGCAGCCGCGAGCCGTTGGCGCTCATGATCGGTGCAGCACTCGCCTGCTGGATCGGCGCTCTGCTTGTGATGTCGATTGTTCGCACCACACGCCTCAAGAGTGACAGCGCCCTTGGGCTGATCCTGGCGACCTTCTTCGGCGCCGGTCTGGTACTGCTGACGTGGGTGCAGCAATGGCCCACCGCTGCGCAGGCGGGTCTTGACAGGTATCTCTTCGGTCAGACGGCGACCCTGCTCGAACGCGATGTCATCGCAATGGCGATTATCGGTCTGCCCACACTGTTGATCCTGGCGCTCTTCTGGAAAGAATGCGCCATTCTGGCGTTCGATCCGGATTTCGCCAGCACTATCGGACTGCCGGTGCGCCTGCTCGATGTGCTGCTGACCTCGCTGCTGGTTGTGGCGATCATCATTGGTTTGCAGACCGTTGGCGTGGTGCTGATGAGCGCCATGCTTGTCGCACCGGCGGCGGCGGCGCGGCAGTGGACGGATCGGCTGGGTGTGATGGTGGCGCTCTCCGGTCTCTTTGGCGCCTCCGCTGGCGTTGTTGGAACGCTGTTGAGTGGCGCCGTCGCGCGGCTTCCAACCGGACCGATGATTGTCGTGTGCATCAGCGTGCTGGCATTCGCATCGCTCTTGCTGGCGCCGCGCCGAGGGCTGGTATGGGCATGGCTGCGGAATGCCCGCCCGATTGTTATGCACCGGTAATGCGACCTATGAACCCATTGACAGACATCGTTCTTATTGCTAGCGCCACTGCTGTGGCCTGCGCTCTGCCTGGCGTGTTTCTGGTGCTGCGTCGGGTGGCAATGATCAGCGACGCCATCACGCATACGGTTCTGCTGGGGATTGTTCTGGCATTCTTTGTTGTGCAAGACATACGTTCGCCAATCCTTGCGGTTGCAGCGGCAGGCACGGGCGTGGCGACGGTTGCGCTGATTGAACTGCTGCACCGGACGGGGCGGATACGCGAAGACGCTGCGATTGGGCTGGTGTTCCCGTTTCTGTTCAGTATTGCAGTCATGCTGATCGCACAGTATGCCGGGAATGTTCATCTCGATGTCGATGCTGTGTTGCTTGGCGAACTGGCATTTGCGCCGCTCGACCGGTATACCCTGGGGAATATCGATCTGGGACCGCGCGCGCTCTGGTTGATGGGCGGCATCCTTGGAGTATCGCTGCTGTTGCTCATCATGTTCTACAAAGAGCTGAAACTGGCGACCTTCGATGCAGCGCTGGCGGCAACGCTCGGATTCATGCCCACAGCGCTGCACTACGGTCTGATGAGTGTCGTCTCGCTGACGGCGGTCGGCGCGTTCAACGCCGTCGGTTCGGTGCTGGTCGTTGCGTTGATGGTCGCGCCGCCGGCTGCCGCCTATCTGCTTACTGATCGTCTGTCGCGTATGCTGGCGTTGAGCGCCGCATTTGGCATGCTGGCAGCGATTCTGGGATGTGCGGCTGCGTTTGTGCTCGACACATCGATCGCCGGTGCGATGGCGGTCGTCACCGGGCTGATCTTTGGCATGGCGTGGATATTTGCTCCCGAACGCGGTCTGGTCGCGCAGGCGTTGCGCCATGCTCGCCAGCGCCAGGAATTTGCGCAGGCGATGCTGCTGGTGCATGTGCTCCACCATGAGAGAACGCCACAGGGCGCAGTCGAATGCGATGCAGCGCATCTCAATGAGCATCTGTGCTGGGATGCATCGTTTACTGCACACATCCTGCGGCGTGCCGAGCAGCAGGGGCTGCTGCAACGACAGAATAGCGAGATTACGCTTACAGAAAGCGGACGGCGTCTCGCGGAGCAAACGCTTCGCGGAGAGAGATGACAGAGATGCCGGGTGGGCGAAGGCAATGCCTTCGCCCACCCAACCAACGCAATGCCTTCGCCCACCCAACCAACGCAGTGCCTTCGCCCACCCAACCAACGCAATGCCTTCGCCCACCCAACGGCCAGTTGAGCAGGAAGATCGCTTCGCTGCGCGTTGATGCCCGGCGCCCCGGCATGGGCCAACCGCACAAGCATCTCACAGGTTCAACGTGTTCTCCTTCGCTGATGTCGGTGACTGCTAACAACACGCTGGCGCCGCAGCCCCCGTTTCCTCCTGAACCGTTTCGCAGCCGCATGCTGTTTGAGATGGAGTCAGTTCAATACCGACATCCGGCGCGGTGACACATCCACACGACGTTTCACTTGCGGCAGATGGCGCGAGGTTGGTTGACACTGGCGCCGGCTGCCGCAGGTAGCGCTCTGCCAGCGCCAAGACCGAGCGCGCCGGTGATTCTTTAACCTGTTGCGCGATCTGGACGGCGCGGTACATATCCTCGTGTGACACCCCCATCCGCCGCGCTTTGTCATAGTGAAAACGAAAACACGCTTCACAGTTCGATGCAATCGCAGCACCGATGGCGATCAATTCTTGAACCTGCTCAGTAACCAGTGACATGGTGCGTCTCCTTTCCACACACTGCGACATGGATATTTCTCATGATATGAAGACGGGAAAGACCAAAAAAAGACGCACCGTCAACCACACAGATCGTGGGATTCGGTCTGACACGTGTAATCGATAAGATGCCCACGATGGTCGAAGGTCAGATCACAGCACTCGTTGAGCAGTTTGCGCAAGCGTTCGCGCCCGCGCTGGATGCGGGATTTCGCACCAGAGAGCGACATGCCATGCTTCCGGGCGACTTCCAGCTGCGGAGTGTTCTGCAAGTCCGCCAGGATGATGGCTTCCCGATAAGGCTCCGGCAGCCGTTCGAGGTGGCGCACCAGGCAGACCGACAGGCTCGCACGGGTTTGCTGAACCGGATCCGATTCAGGCAGGGGCAGCGCTTCGGGCAGCGCCGCACCCGGCCGCATCGCCCGCACATGGTCAAGGGCGACGTTGTGCGCAATCCGATAGACCCAACTACGAACCTTACGCCCATCGTTGAGAGTGGGCAGCCCGACATGGATCTTCAGAAACACCTCTTGCAGCAGATCGTCGATTGTCGCTTCATCAAAACCTCTACGCCTGAGAAAACGCCGCAACTCAGGAGCATAGGCATTCCAGATCGACTCACTCGTATGTTCCAGATGCATTGGTATGACTCCACCTATTCCACTTCCGGCACCGACACTATCTTATAAGCGGAACCAGGAAACCGATTGGAAAAATCGGCGCCACGACGACAAGCAGGACGGAAATCAGCGCCAGTTGGTTCAGCATGAGCGGCACATTTACATTACATCCGCCGAACATCAATAGCGTGGCCGTCAGCGCTGCAAACGCTGGCGACAATCCTAATACCGGACGAACATCCCGACGCTGAGCGGCCCGCCAGTGAGTCGCAATACCGATACCGAGCGGTAGCACGACGATTGTCAGCAGTTGTATAAAGAGCGCCGTTGGCGAGACGGCCACGGATGCGCCTGCCAGCCAGGTCATCATCGGCGGGATCAGGAACGGCGCCAATACCATCGTCAGCGCATTGATCGCCAGGCTAACTGACACATCGCCCTTGAGCAACGCGGTCCAGACAGCAGCCATACCTGCGCAAGGCACGCTCCGACCAGTATAACGCCAGTTGCGAGCAGCAGGTCATTGATGAAGACCACCGCCAGTCCCCAGCACAACAGCAGCATAAACGCAACGTTCAGCGCCAACCCTGCAATGACGACCGAGGGACGGCGCGTCATCAGCGCGAGTTGCCCGGGCGTAATCGGTATGTTTCAGTTTGCAGAGACTTCCAGACGCGCGCGGTCCTTTTGCAGTTGCTCTTTCGTCTGGCGCAGCACCTTGCGTTTCTTGATTAACTGCCGAAGGTACCCGGCACTGGGGAATTCAATCGCATCTTGCGTGCAGATCGTCGCACACGTCGTGCATCCGACCATACAGTTGAGCGGATTGACGACCACGGCAACATTCTGCTCATAGTCAAAGCCATAGACCTGGCGACCACATGACGTGACGCACAGACCACAACCGATGCAGCGATCGGTAACCACGGTGGGATGCCAGTCAATCTCATCACGCGGGATGCCGTGCCACGGTTTTGTGAATTTGTCGTCCATAGAAATGCCTCCATCTTTATTCGGCTGTCGCGCACCGCACGCTGCGACAACGCTGGAATGCTATGCGTCTGGTTGATCATCGTCATCGGATGCACATACGGTCAGAGCGGCTGCATGATCGAGCAGCGTCATCAACCGTGGATCGCGCACACGATACAACGTGTAGCCCCCTTGTCGCTCGGCAGTTACGAGATTGGACTGACGCAGCACGTGTAACTGTTGCGATACATAACATTGCGGTCGATGCGTGAGCGCCGCAAGGCGCGAAACCGTGATCGCGCCACGCCCTAGCATCCGAACGAGCCGAATGCGAAAAGGATGCGCAAGCGCCTTGAAAAGCCGCGCTTGTTGGATACAGACCATCAGCGCTGTCCTGACCGCTGTGTCGCCTCCCAACCCACGGCAGGATAAGACGCCTACGACCCAATCATGCCGTGAACGACAATCCCAACCGCTGCGTCTTCATCCAGACCACGGGACAGGAGCGGCGCCAGTTCCTTTTTGTTGACCGTGCCAATTGCCGCCTCGTCTGTGAACCTTGTTACTTCTCCGGTTCAGTATATTCCATTTCTTGCATATACTGAGGAAACAGATGATTATCCACGAGGAAGAAAGCTTCACGTAATCAGGAAATCAGAAAAGTCGTTGGTCAGGCGAAGGCAATGCCTTCGTCCGACCAGCCGCACTTCACGTTGCGATTTTCGGACAGTCTCTTAGCGCAGATCTGCCTCTATGCAGCTCGGCGACGACCGGCACGCCGGCGACCGGGTGAATCAACACGCGCCCCAGCGGCGTGATGACCGCTGCAGAGACCGTGGACGGGTCGAAGACTACTGCGCGGACAGAGGGGAGAGCGCCAGCACAGGCATGTCACACGGCGGCGGGGTGAGGAGACCATCCAGACACGATGCGGCGCCGCAATAACGCTTTTGTCGACAACGACATTTACTCTATGCCGAGCCGTTGCCTGATTTCATCACCCAGCGCAAACAGTTCTTTCCAGGAAGAATGGGTTCTGATCTCCGCCATCGACCAGTTTTGGTTTTGCAGCGCCAGCCACATCGTGCGCAGCCGCCGACTTAACGACACCACATCAGCAGGAAGATACCCGGCACGTTGCAGTTTCGTCAGCGAATCGTCGTGCAAGAAAGAATGTGCTCCGACATCGAAC